>JANMIS010000554.1:0-1284 GCA_031375925.1 Synechococcales cyanobacterium OTE_70_concoct_197_sub | reverse complement strand
GAAAAACTTATGGCAATTTGAGTTGGGGATTTTTTAGGGGCGATCGGCTCAGGATTGCAAGTCTACTCTAGGCTTTGAGACATCATCTGCGGGTTCAAGGCATAGTACAATAGTATGACTGAATTATTGCTCTCGACAAGTATGTCTAATCATCCAGATCCGTTGCTAATCGTAGATGAATCAATCAGGCATGACCAAAATTTCAAGGAGTTAATTTCCACATTTTTTATGGAATTTTTGGAGTTATTTCTACCGGAATTTGCGGCGATAATCGATCCGACTTCGGTTACTTTCTTACAACAAGAATACTTTGTCGATTTGGTCGAGGGTGAGGAGAAAATTGTGGATTTGTTGGCAGAGGTGAAGCTGGCTGGGGAAGATGCCACTATTTTAATTCACTTGGAGCCACAATCCACCAGCCAAACAATTTTTCCACAACGGTTATTTTTCTACTTTGCTCGATTGCATCAAAAGCACCTGAAGCCCATTTACCCAATCGCAGTTTTCTCTTACGATAAACCGAAAAAAGCGGCTAAAACTACATATACAGTAGGGTTTCCACATCTCAGGGTGTTGGAGTTTAATTTTGCGGCAATTCAATTGAATCAATTAGATTGGCGGGATTACATTGATCGTTTAAATCCAGTTGCCGCAGCACTTATGTCCAAGATGAAGATTGCTAAGAAAGATCGTCCGAAGGTGAAAGCGGAATGTTTACGACTGATGGTGACGTTAAAATTGGATCCAGCAAAAAGTCGGCTAATTTCTAAGTTTGTGGATAGTTATCTCCGTTTAGATGTACGGGAGGAGCAGATGTTTCAGTCTGAAATTGATAGAATGGGAATGGCTCAAAAGGAGGAAATTATGCAAACGATGACAAGCTGGGAAGAGAAGGGTATTGAGAAGGGCATGGAGAAGGGGCTTGAGAAGGCTACACAGTCGATCGCACTCAATATGCTGCACAAAAAAATGGATCTAGAGACGATCGCCGAAGTTACTGGACTGACGATCGCTCAACTTCAACAGCTTCAAGTTGATAACCAGTAGCCCAATTAAGCTAAAGAGTTGGACGATCGCAACTACCCTTGCTCCTACCTGAGGACGATCGCATTCCCTCATCGGTCTCGGGGAAGTACGATCGGGGCGCTTTATAATCGCTATGTTTTTAAGCGGCGGTGTCGATCGTTGACGTTTCGATCGTTTTCGCTAGGGCTTTTTATGGAAATGGGGACGATCGACTATTCACCTTTAATATTAGGGTTTGGAATGGGCATTCTGGGCGGT
>JANMIS010000553.1:0-9070 GCA_031375925.1 Synechococcales cyanobacterium OTE_70_concoct_197_sub | reverse complement strand
CTAGATTGAAACAAGTGTTGAAAATCAGGAAAAATTCATGGGTCGCGTCCAAGCAACTTTCAGCGCAACAGAGAAAGCCTTTCATGTTGAAGGATACGAAAAAATTGATTTTGATTTGCTCTACGTCGATGGCGCATTTGCCCTAGAGAATCCAGAGATTGCTGACAGCTATCGGCAGCTCGGTCGTTGTCTCATGGTCATCGATCGTCAGGTTTATACGCTCTATAGCGATGCAATACAGGCATACTTCAAGCACCACGAGATTGCACTTAAGGTTTTCCCGGTGACGATCCGAGAAACCGACAAAACAATCCAGTCGTTTGAAAAAGTAATTGACGCATTTGCTGACTTTGGGCTGTTGCGTAAGGAACCTGTTCTGGTCGTGGGTGGTGGCTTAACCACGGACGTCGCAGGCTTTGCCTGTGCAACCTATCGCCGTCGCACCAACTACATCCGCGTTCCGACTACATTAATTGGTCTCATTGATGCCAGCGTTGCCATTAAGGTTGCTGTTAATCATGGCAAATTAAAAAATCGCTTGGGAGCCTATCACGCATCCCGAAAGGTGATTTTGGACTTCTCCTTCCTTAAAACGTTGCCGATCGACCAGGTGCGTAACGGCATGGCCGAGTTGATCAAAATTGCAGTTGTGGCAAACAATGGCATCTTCGAAATGCTAGAAGAGCATGGCGAAGCTCTCTTACAGACTCGATTTGGCTTCTTGAATGGCACCGCCGCACTGCGAGAGATTGCACACCGAGTTACCTACGATGCCATCAACACGATGTTGGGTCTCGAAGTGCCTAACCTGCATGAACTGGATCTCGATCGCGTCATTGCCTACGGCCACACCTGGAGTCCGACTTTAGAGCTAATGCCAACGATCCCGATGTACCACGGCCATGCCGTCAACATTGACATGGCATTCTCTGCAACGATCGCCCAGCAGCGCGGACACATCACCTCCCAAGAACGCGATCGAATCCATGGCCTCATGAGCCGTATTGGACTGGCAATTGATAGCCCCTACCTCACCTCGGAGCTATTGTGGAAAGCCACCGAGTCGATTAGCCGGACAAGAGATGGATTGCTACGAGCCGCGATTCCTAACCCGATCGGAAGCTGCACCTTCGTGAACGATCTGACTCGTCCTGAACTCGATAAGATGTTAGCGATTCACCGAGAAATTGCTCAGTCCTACCCGCGTGAAGGCGCAGGCGAAGGGATGTTCATTGCTGAATCTCCTGATGCCCTTCAGCCTTTAGTTGCAGTGGGAGCATCAGTATGAAGGCAGCGCTTCGACCCGTAACCCCAATGGGGATCTTAGCTACGAGGCTAGAGCATTTGAGCGAACGCCTCGCCGCTTTGGCCGTGGATGCTGAAATCAAAACCGAATTGCAGCAGATTTGCGATTTGGCTAGCGGGTTGGACCCTTATATCGATCGCTGTACAACGCCAGAATCTCCAGCTTTAGCGGCCTTAGTGGCCAGAACTCAAGCTGAAAACTGGACTCAGCGATTTACAGATGGCGCGACCGGAAGGCCGCTGGAGGCGGAAATGGTCTCGGGCCATGTCGAAGGTCAAGCGTTGAAGTTTTTAATTCATCTAACTCAAGCACGAAGAGTGTTAGAGATTGGATTATTTACTGGATACTCTGCCCTTGCCATGGCCGAAGCGTTACCCGTTGACGGCACTGTTGTCGCCTGTGAAGTGGATGCATTCGCCGCAGAATTTGCGCAGCAATGTTTTAACCAATCGCCCGACGGTCATAAAATCGACATCAAGGTCGCACCTGCACAGCAGACCCTCGAACATTTAGCGGATGTTGGGGAAAGTTTTGACTTTGTGTTTATTGATGCTGACAAGGGCGGCTACATTGCTTACCTCAATCAGCTGTTAGAAACCAACCTGCTAACCCCAGGAGCGTTAATCTGCGTAGACAATACGTTGATGCAGGGTCAGCCCTACTTGCCGGGTGAGGCAACCGCTAACGGTCAGGCGATCGCCCTGTTTAACCAAGCTGTGGTAGACGACCCACGAGTTGAGCAAGTATTATTGCCTTTACGGGATGGTTTGACATTGATTCGCCGAATTGAGCCACCCAATCCCAAAAATCGCAATTGATTCTATGCCACTCGAAACCGCTACAAAGACCCGCAGCAGCCGGATTCAAGCCTCGGCAAAAACCTTGGCAACACTGAGTTTGCTGCTGCTGGCGTTACCGCTAAACATGGCACTGACAACGATCGCACTGATTCGATCGGTCTTGCTGTTACCCTTTCAATCTCGCACCCAAGCCACTCGTCCTAAAACTATTTTGGTGAGTGGCGGCAAGATGACGAAAGCGTTGCAGCTAGCCCGATCGTTTCATCGCGCCGGACATCGTGTAGTACTCGTCGAGTCCGCTAAATATTGGCTAACAGGGCATCGTTTTTCTTGGGCTGTGGCGCGGTTTTATACGATTCCCAATCCCCAAGAGAAAGGCTACATCGAAGCGCTTGTGGCGATCGTAAAAGCTGAAAACGTAGACGTTTATGTTCCCGTTTGTAGCCCGGTTGCTAGTTATTATGATGCTCAAGCTAAGCAAGCGCTCTCGCCCTACTGTGAAGTCATGCACGTTGATCCAGACGTAGTGCAGCAGCTTGACGATAAATACCAATTTTCTGCTGCTGCCACTGACTTGGGTTTGTTGGTGCCAGATTCTCATTGCATTACGGATGCGCAGCAGGTATTTGAATTTGATTTTGCGTCTCGATCGCATGAATATATTCTCAAAAGCATTCCCTACGATTCAGTACGGCGGTTAGACCTAACGAAATTGCCGGGTCATGATCCAGCCGTAGCAAAGGAATTCGTGAAATCTTTGCCGATTTCTACCCATCAACCCTGGATCATGCAGGAATTTATTCCCGGTCAGGAATACTGCACTCACAGTACGGTGCGGGATGGCGAATTGCGGATGCACTGCTGCTGCGAATCATCGGCCTTTCAGATTAACTATGAAATGGTCGATCAGCCAGAGATTACAGATTGGGTCAAGCGTTTTGTCAAGGGTTTGAATTTGACAGGACAGGTTTCATTTGATTTTATGAAGGCGGCGGATGGTCAGATTTATGCGATCGAGTGCAACCCCCGCACCCATTCTGCAATTACGATGTTTTACAATCATCCCGATGTTGCTCAGGCCTATTTAGAACCGGGGACAACAATGATTCAGCCGCTAGAGTCGAGCCGCCCAACCTATTGGCTCTACCATGAAATTTGGCGGTTGGTGACGAATTTACGATCGCCTGCAATCGTTTGGCAGCGGCTCAAAGTGATTGCTCAAGGCAAAGATGCAATTTTTGATTGGGCTGACCCATTGCCGTTTTTATTAGTGCATCATCTACATATCCCATCGCTTCTGCTCAAAAATTTATGGCAAGGTAAAGACTGGGTACGAATTGATTTTAATATTGGAAAATTAGTGGAGCGAGGCGGCGATTGAATGGTGTTGCAAGTTTTGCATTTGGTCGGTTCTGCGGTTGATGAATTCTACGCTGACCTGTCACGGTTATATGCCGCTGATTGTTTGGAATCTACGAAAAATCCCGCGCTGTATGAGTTTCACATTGCTTACGTCTCTCCCGATCGCCAATGGCGCTTTCCCACTGACTTAAGCATGGAAGCGATCGATCGGGCAAAACCCATGTCACTCTCAGAAGCCGTTCAAGTCTTGAGCGATCGTCATATTGACGTGGCATTGCCGCAGATGTTTTGTTTGCCGGGGATGACCAGCTATCGGGCTTTATTGGATTTACTCAACATCCCCTACATTGGCAATTCTCCCAACCTAATGGCCCTCGCCGCCGACAAAGCGAAAACTCGATCGGTGGTGGCAGCAGCGGGCGTTAAGGTGCCCCTTGGTGAATTGCTACGTGCCGGCGATCGTCCGCAGATTGTTCCGCCTGTTGTCATCAAACCTGTGAATACCGACAACTCACTTGGGTTGGCATTTGTCAATCATTCCCCTAATTACCAATCTGATTATGAAACAGCTTTGCAAACAGCCTTTACCCATGCAGATGAGGTTTTAGTCGAACGCTTTATTGAATTAGGCCGTGAAGTTCGCTGCGGGGTCATTGAGCAAGCGGGCGAATTGGTTTGCTTACCCTTGGAAGAATACGCGATGAACCCCATTGAGCGCCCAATTCGGAGCCATGCAGACAAACTAAAACGCGATGAAACAGGATCGTTGATCATGACCGCAAAGGATGCGTCCAAATCATGGATCGTGGATCAAAACGATCCGCTAACTCAGCGCGTGGGGACGATCGCAAAGCAATGTCACATTGCTCTCGGTTGTCGGCACTATAGTCTCTTTGACTTTCGGATTGATCCGGATGGACAGCCATGGTTTTTAGAAGCCGGATTGTATTGTTCCTTTGCCCAAAGCAGTGTCATTTCTACCATGGCAAAAGCGTCAGGAATTCCCCTCGATCGCTTGCTAAAAACTATGTTAGATAACGCGATTACATTGCCCTAAATTTGGTACTACAGAGTCGATCGAATGCATTCCATCAAAATGCCTAAAATGACATCGACCCGATCGATATAGTGTTCCGTCGAATCGATCGAAGCCGTTTCCCCTTCTAATGCACCAACCAATGCGACGGCGCTACAGCCTCGATCGAACCAAACAAGTTTTCGATCACCGCCACCATTACCCCTAACTCGTCCTCCACCCGCTCCAACGTAAAATCACTATAAGCCACAACAAACCCTCCCCCATTTCTACTCCCATTCCATCGTTTATTTTCCTTTTGACCTAAGCACTCAATTGATAAATTAACGGGCGATAGGTCGGTTTTGGAATAGATTTACCAGAACTCTGTGCAGCCTCTAACCAAGTTTGTCTTGCAATCAGAATTTCTCGAAGCGCATCTTCTGGGGTATCTCCGAGGGCTGAACAAAATTTGAGATCTGGGATGTCTGCAACATAACATTCATCGTCGTCACTATAGAAAAGATTGATGTGATAGTCTTTCATTCATTTTCTCCAATAAATTCTAGGGTAAGATTATATTGTTCAACCAGTTGTAAAAATTGTTTAATTTGATAGGGTTTAGCTTTTCCTTTTTTGTTTTGAAGATTGAGTTGTTCTCCAATCGTAGTATTCTCAAAAATATGATGACTACCATTAACGCGAGATAATTGAAATCCAAAGGCTTCAACAATTGTAATCATCGCACCCCCCGATCGCTAATCCTTCCTCACGCACTAACACCGCCGCAAGTCCAACGTCAACGGATAATCCACATTAGGAAGCACGATCGGCAACTCAGACAGTGAATATCCCTGAACATGTGAGACAAAACGCTGAGACACTCGTTTTCTAGCCTCTTCAACAGACTTTGGCAAGCCATCGTACCCAACGCCATCCGGTGACAGTACATGGTACGTGCAACCTCCTAAAGATTCACTCGACACGACATCTACCACCTCTACCACCAATGGCGCATGGGGATGAATCGCTGGATGAATCGCATCGACAATGCCACGTGCCCGGAACCTGACCGAACCCACCCATTCATGCCGTGCTGTCGTTCGCTGAAGCGGGACAGGAAAGCCATTGCAAATCACCCGAAATCGATGGTCTTCGACCGATCGCAAGTCATCAGACTCTGGAGTGCGCAGCACAATCTGAACCCGCTCCATAGAGGCATCCACCGTTCGCGACGAACCTGCCGAACCCGCATCACCCACCACATTCCAAATCTCGATCGCATGGCGCAATTCCAAATTCAAATATTGGCCATCTGCCGCCACCGTCACCTCACCGTAAACCGGAAAACGCGCCTCGAAGAATGGCTCAAACCACGCTAAATCAAACTCAAACCCAGATGCTCGTAACTCCGACAACACTATGACCAAATCCTCACGAATAAAGTGCGGCAATAAGAACCGATCATGCAACGCTGTCCCCCAGCGCACCAAGGGTTCCACGTAAGGTGTTTGCCAAAACTTCGCCACTAACGATCGCAGCAGCAATACTTGCACCAACCGCATTTGCGCCGTTAGCGGCATCGCAAAACCGCGCATTTCCACAACACCCCAGCAACTGCCTGGATTATCGATCGGAAATAGCTTATCAACACAAAATTCACTGCGATGACCATTGCCTGAGACATCTACTAAAAGATTAGATAACAAACGATCGATGGTCTGCGCCTCAACCCCAGACTCCAAGGCCTCAAAGGCCACCTCAAGCTCATACAGCGATCCAAACCTGCCCTCATCAATACGCGGAGCCTGACTCGTCGGCCCCACAAATAAATCCGCAAACAAATAGGACAAACTCGGATGTCGTTGCCAATAGGTAATCAAACTCCGCAGCAAATCAGGCCGCCGTAAAAACGGACTCATTTCCGGACTCTCCCCACCCAAGGTCAAATGCGCCCCGCCGCCCGTAGAAAGACGACGACCATCCCAGGAAAGCTTAGTCGTGGTCAATCCGACCTCGATCGCCGCCTGCTCCAAAATCTCATTCAGCGCCACCAGCTCATTCCAAGACGAAGCCGGATGAATATTCACTTCAATAACACCCGGATCGGGCGTAATCTGAAAGCCCCGAATCCGATCGCCCACAGGTGGCGCAAACCCTTCTAGGCGTATCGGAAGGTTTAAGCTTGATGCCGTCAACTCAATGGCATGAACTAAACTTAGAAACCGCACATCCGAAGCGATCGGCGGCAAAAAGACATACAGCGTTCCATTCCGAACCTCCACCGTCAATGCTACACGCACCGAATCCTGAGGCAACGGCTGACTCTCGTAGCCCAAAGGCGCAGCAGCAAACTCACTTTCCTCACAGGCCAAAACCGATGACGGTGACAAATACCCCAACGGCAATCGAAACCCAATAGACTCCGATGCCTCCATCGCATCGAGTTCCACGATCTTGGAACTTATTCCGTCAAATCTTGATTCAGCTTTTGCGATCGACCATTCACAAGATGACCATACCGTCCGTTGGCAAAGCTTCTTAGAACGGGAATCGCCCTCATGAGTCGAAACCAACGGAACCACAAATCCCACAGCCTCACCCAACTCAGCAGCCGTCATCACCAAGCTGCACCGAATCCCCAACATTCCCACTAGCCGCTCTACAAACTCCCGTGCAGACTCAAGACTCGTCAGACCCCGATCGTTTGCCACCAGCAGCGGGTCACACCAAATCGGCAACCCATCCGCCCGCCAAAAATGCCCGATCGCCCACCGAGGAACCGCCTCACCCGGATACAACTTCCCAGACCCATAGTGCATCACCCCACCTAAGCCCACCAGCGGCTTATTTAAACCATACTTCTCCAGCACCGACGCCTGCCCATACTGATGCACTAACCGATGTAAAAGACATTCCGCTAAGCGACGCTTATCTGCGCCCAGCGCTGCCGTCTGCCATTGGGCTGACTCAAAATCTGACGCCGACACAAACGTGGGTTCCCCGCCCATCCAAAGCCGAACATCCTGATCTTGGAGCGATCGTTCAACCGCTTCGCCTAACGCCTGAATTGCCGTCCACGCCTTTTGTCCATAGAGCAAACTCACCTGATCCCCCTTTTAAACCCATTCAAAAATCGTCCACACCAAAACACGGTTAAAAACTATGAGATTTGATGTCCGCAGCTAGAACAAAACTTAGCCCCATCTACCAGACCAGAACCGCACTGACTACAGAACTTAGGCGTTTTTGAACCTACAGGATTTGTATGAGGCGTGGCATTGCTCACAGCATGACCGCTGGAATTTGCACTGGCTTGACTACTCGCGCTCACACCAGAAATCGGCTGCCCCATCACCATCCCCATATTTCCCATTTGCATTTGCATGGGGCTAGCGTTCATGCTCATATTTCCCATTGTCATGGGTTGCATAGGAGTCATAGGTTGTATGGGAGTCATGGGTTGCATGGGCTGCATAGGAGGTATTCCAAATCCTGCCGCCCCGGACTGCTGCTGGGGCATTTGGGAAAGGGTGGTCAAGCTGACGGGTCGAAATTCATCTCCCACAGGCACAGAACCCGATTGCATCGCCAAGCTCATACCCTGCACCATCAAACCCCAGACGCCCGCCGCCGTCGTCACCCGCACCACAGCACCTTGGGCCGACGCAAAAATCTCTGGCGGACTCAGCCATGAACCCGTCAAAAAACTGCTACCAGACTGCTGCTGCTGTCCAGACTGCTGCATCAAAATCATTACGATCGTCACTTCACCTTGATTTTCAAGATAAAGCTTTTGCCCACTCGGTAAATCACCGCTATAAATCACAAGAACACCACTTTCTAAAAGAGCCGGACGATCGAACGTTTCCCAACACAGCAGAACACCAAAACTACAGTTCCAAAAAATCGGGTAGATTTCGAGTAGATTCAGAGTTTAGATTGTCCAATGCTTAGAAATTTCTTCAATCAGTAGAAATATGTAACTTCATTAAAGTTAAAAAAGATTAAGTATTTCAGGATATTTGTAATCATCATAGCTGTAAGCACTGTGATCTCAAAGCTTAGCTCTGCAAAAAAGAACCGATCGACCCATCAAAATCTGACCTAATTTTCTATATCTACGGTAAATTCGATCGCCATATTCTGCGATCCTCCGAACTTCACCTGCATCCCCGAAAAAAGCTGCACTTCTTGGTGATTAATTTTTTGCCAGCCCTGGGCATCCAGCACCCAAGTTCCATAGCGCGACACATCCTTCAGATAATAGGTCACCGACCCTGCAAAGCTATTCCGACAAAAAATATCCGCGTGACGCCGTGATACACCTGGATCCTGCAAAACCACATCATTTTCATCACTGATCCCCACGCTCATCAAACCACCGCGCAGCACCCAAGTCTGTGACTGATCGTTCGCAGAGCCTCCCGGAACGGGAATCGTCCGTAACCCCGCTACCGGAAGACGTTTTGCAAACTGGGTCGGGTTCGTGGGAATCTGGGTGAGTCCTTCCATCAAGGGTTTCACTAGCTCCCCATCAAACTCAGGGTGCATATAGAGCACGGGCAGCGTCCAAGCTTGCTGATT
>JANMIS010000546.1:0-12907 GCA_031375925.1 Synechococcales cyanobacterium OTE_70_concoct_197_sub | reverse complement strand
GACATTGAACAAATCCTTAGCACCGTTGCTTTCTGGATCGTCATGCTGATGGCGCTCGTGGCGGCGTTGGATGTTCTCAAGCTATCCATGGTTTCTGAGCCACTGAATAAGCTTCTAGGTTCCGTCTTTGGCTTCTTGCCGATGTTTGGGGCTGCGTTGCTGTGGGGCGGACTGGCTTGGGTCGTGGCTACGTTGTTAAAGGGATTGGTCATTCAGTCGGCTAGAACATTCGATTTGGATAGCAAGGTGACTAGCGCATCGAGCACTAATTCGATCGTCTTGAGTGAGACCTTAGCTAATGCCATCTTCTGGTTTGTCATTCTCTACTTCTTGCCTTTCATCCTCAACACGTTGGGTTTAAGTGCATCCCTCGGTCCTGTCAATGAGTTGCTAAACCAAGTCCTAGGCGCATTGCCGAAGATCTTGAAAGCGGTGATGATCGGGGCGGCGGGCTGGTTCATTGCGAATATCGTGCGCGGTATTGTGTCGAACTTAGCGGCTGCCGCAGGTGCGGATTCCCTGGGCGCACAAATTGGCCTTAGCCGATCGTCTACAGGTCAGTCCCTTTCGGGCTTGGCCGGACTCGTGACCTATGTGTCGATTTTGGTTCCGACGATTACGGCAGCCTTAAGTGCGCTAGAGATCCCAGCGATCGCCACTCCAGCGACAAATATGCTGAACAGTGTGATGAACACAATTCCGCAAATTTTCACGGCTGGTGCGATTCTGACGGTTTCTTATTTTGTCGGTAAGTTCTTGGCAGATTTGGTCTCTAGCTTGTTGCAGGGCTTTGGCTTTGACAATGTATTAGTCTGGTTGGGCGTTCGCCAACAGGGCGAAGCAACGGCTGAAGGCACCCAAACTCCTTCCCAAATTGCGGGAACTGTGACCTTAGTTGGCACCATGCTTGTGGCGGTGGTCGCGGCGATCGATGTCCTAAACTTACCTGCGTTGAAAGCGGTTTCGACTTCGCTGTTGGCGGTTGCAGGTCAGGTCTTGGTGGGCGTGGTGATTTTTGCGGTGGGTCTATATCTCGCGAATCTTTCAGCAAAGCTGGTGCGTAGCTCTGGAATGCCTGAAGCAAACACTTTAGCGAACGTGGCCCGCATTGTGATCTTGGCGTTCTCGGGTGCAATAGCGCTTGAGCGTGCTGGCGTTTCTACCAATATCGTCAACTTGGCCTTTGGTCTGTTGCTCGGTGCGGTGGCGGTGGCCATTGCGATCGCCTTTGGTCTGGGTGGTCGTGATGTTGCGGCGGACCAATTGCGTGAATGGGTCAAACCCTTCAATAAAAATAAGTAGGCTTTAGGATTTGAAATCCTGAGTTGTTGAATAAAAGGGCGACGATCGGATTTACGATCGTCGCTCTTTTTTGTCTTCTTTCTTAGCTTTTCTTGCCTTCTCTGGCGGTCATCTCACGTCCAACAGCGGTCATGGTTTTCGATAAGGTGTTTTTAAAGATGTCGTAAAATGTATCCTTGGGCGTTCCAGATTTGGGTTGGGCTTCTACGACTTGTGTAATCAAAACTTGGGTTGGTTTTGCACCGTCGTAGGCAGCGATCGGTTCTAATTGCCAATAGCCCGTCATTTCCACTAATTGATCGCTATCTTGCAATTTAAAATCAACCCGACGACGATTGGATTCAGTCAGGGCTAACTTCACTCGTGATTTGATAGTGAATAGAAAGACTTGTTGAAAGCTCACCTGCTCCATAATTTTTGAATCTTTGCGAGTCTCAAGGATTTTGTTGCTCTCTACATTAGGCAAAAACCGCGCAAAATTATCGTAATCCGTCAGCACAGCCCAAGCGGTATCCATATTCCCCGTCACTAATATCTGCGCTGTGTAGCGACCTTTTTCACCTGTGACGAGGGCGCTGCCCGATCGCAGCGTTGTGCGAGATGCAGAGGGCAGTTTATCAACGGGACTATTGAACAGTCCACTATCTGCAAACGCGGGAGAAACCCCCAAGCCGCTTAGTAGCAACAAGCTCACACTGATCAATATCTGACGTTTTTGTAACTTCATTACGCAACAAGCCTCATGTGGGGATTCATCATTTTAGACTTTATTGAATGACGATTTTCCGGCATCTAAGTTCCGCCTATAAAATCCTGTTGTCTGTATCAAAAAATGCAACCCGATGTCTCATTCTCATAAACTAATGCCAAAGTAAAGACATATCCAATCCCCTAGCCCAATTAACCATGAATCCCAAACGTACTTTTGCTGCACTTCTCACCACAGTCACGATCGCTGCTGCACTTCCGGTAATTCTTATGCCCGACTCTGCCCAAGCTCAATCTGTTCAATCAGTCCAATCCCCTCGCCTGCGAACCCTCACCGTATCTGGACGGGGAACTGAAGCGATTCCCACGACGATCGCCTCAGTTCGTCTCGGGGTTGAAGCCCAAGGCAAAACCGCTGCTGAAGTGCAAAGTGCCATTGCCAAACGATCGAATGCTGTCGTGGCTTTTCTCAAGTCTCGCAATGTGGAAAAACTCGAAACCACAGGCATTAACCTCAACCCGACCTATAGCTACGAAAATAACAAACAGGTTCTCACCGGATACAGCGGCTCTAATATGGTGGTGTTCCGTACTGCTAATAATGCTGCCGGGGAGATCATTGACCAAGCGGTCAAGTCCGGCGCGAGTCGAATTGATGGCATTAGTTTTTTGGCGACAGATGAGGCGATCGTAGCAGCCCAAAAGGTGGCTCTAAAGCGCGCAACCAAAGAAGCCCAAGCTCAGGCAAATGCTGTTTTGGAAGCATTGAATTTTACCCAGAAAGACATCATCGGGATTCAGGTAAACAATGCCGTTCCTCGACCTCGACCCATGGAAATGAATGAGAATGCCTTGATGGCGCGATCGGCCAAAATGGCAGATGCCCCGAGTCCTGTTTTGGGCGGTGAGCAGACGATCGATGCCACGGTTACGTTAGAAATTAGCTACTAACGTTTGACCCATTATGACAATTGATAAAACTGCAAGTAAGAAGATTAGGCTTCTTGCTTTCTAGAGGTCAACACTGTTTTGAGCCAAGAACAAATCTTAAACTTACAGTGTCTTAGTCAAGGGCTTCCTGCAATTACCCCCGCTTTTGGAGCTACGCTAGCAGAAGCGGGTGCAGTTTGTCTAACAGACGAAACCCATGTGCCAGGAATGATTCTGGAAGTCGAAGGAGCGTTTTCCTCTCGGTTTCAGTTGGATTGGCAGCCCGTTACGCAACAAATCAGACGATGCTGGAATGATGAGGAATATACGACTGAGCAAGCTGCTTACGGTATTGCATTTCTATTAATTCTGCAATTAACCGATCTGACGGTAATTGAACGTTCTCGCAAGGGAACGGGATTTGACTACTGGTTGGGAATTCAAGACTTAACTTCAACATTGCCATTTCAGCGTATGGCTCGGCTTGAAGTCTCTGGAATTCGTAAAGGTAGCCGAAGTCAAATCAATGCCAGAGTCAAGCAGAAAACTGAACAAACTGGGATATCTGACGCAGAAGCTTTGCCAGCCTATATTATTGTAGTAGAGTTCAGTCGCCCAATTTCAGTCGTCAATGTAAAAAATGCAGGAGCCTTACTTCAATGAGCCAAGTTCAAACGCTCCACCAGCAAGCAATGGATTTAGCGGAAGCATCGGCGGTCGCTCGTTTGAGAGGTTCGGTCGAACAGGCTCTACAATTGATGCGCCAAGCCTTTGAACGAGAAGCCCAAGCTGCCACTCTAGTCGCCAGCAATTTTGATGCAGAACCCACCCGTTCTGTCCTTCACCGAAGCGCTGCATCTTTGGCGATCGAGTGCGGCGAGTTACAAGTCGCAGAACGCTTAATTGCCACTGCATTATCTGGCAATCCGCCTCTAGAGATTGCTGAAGAACTCAAAGATTTATTTATCCAAATCAACTTGAATCAATATTTGAAGCGCCAGGGCAGTGATTTTGACATTAAGGCATTGCAAGAATTAGTTAATCAATAGGATTTAAATCGTTGCACTAATAATGGAAAAAATTCGTGAAACGATCGCTCTATCTCGCCATCATAGTGAATCAAATCCTCAATGCCTGCGGCCAACGGATTGACTCGTTTTAACCGCCCGGAGATCCGTCGTAACGTCAATGCGATGCCATCCAAGTCGCCATAACAGCCCAACCAATCCTGACGAATCATGTAGGGAGCCGCTGTTGCCAACCGATCGGGCAGTAAATTTAGATTAGACTCCAATACTAAATAAAACCGATCGATAAAGGTTCTCAATGGCACTGATGAATACTGCGACCAATGCTTTGAGAGATAGTAATCATAAAAAACATCTAACAGAATCCCGGCATAGCGACGTCGATCGATCGCAATGTATTGCTTAGCGCTACGAACAATAGAATGAGCATCGGTAAAGCAATCAATCTCCTGATGCTGACGAATAGCAGCGATAATCTCAGACGATAGTTTCTCCATCACTAACCCTTTGCGAAAATCCCCCAAAACACTTCCTAGAAGAGCCTCAGAGGTTCCGTCACAAAGATAGAGATGGGCGAGATAATTCATGCTCCACGCCAGAATTCCGTCACCGAATAGCCCACTTCTGTGATCATTTCCCGCAGCAATGGCATACAAAGTCCAATCACATTGGTGTGACACCCTTCAATGCGATCGACAAAGACACTCCCCCGACCTTCAATGGCAAAACAGCCTGCACAGTTCATTGGTTCTCCCGTTGCAACGTAATCCTCAATTTCCCGATCGCTCACCGACGCAAAAAAGACTTTGGTAATACGGTGACGGACCACGAGATTTTGCGGGGACAATTTACCGTTTTGAGTAAAGCCATCGGATAGGGCATGACCTGTGAAGAGTTCTCCAACTTTTCCGCGCATCGATTTCCAGCGATCGATCGCTTCTTGGGGCGAATCCGGCTTCCCAAAAATCTCCCCTTGCATCGACAACACCGAATCACAGCCCAAAATCAATCCCGGCGACGCAGAAAAGAATCCACCGGGCGCACTGCCTTTTTGTTGCCAGAGGCTCTCTAGACTGACTTGTAGCTTACTAGAAGCTAACTTTTCGACCAATGCAGCGGGATCTTTAAGGACGATCGAATCCTCGTCAAATGCGCTCGGAAATACAAATGGCTCAATTCCCGCCAACTGCAACAAGCGCCGCCGCGCCGGGGATGCCGACGCCAAAACAAATGATTTTGCCATTAACCATCCACTGTGAAAGACTTTACCGACTGAATCAAAATATCCTTCATCTTTTCCCACCGAGCTTCAGGTGTCGAAGCATTCAGCGTGTAGAGGTTTCCGCGATAGACCACAGCACTGGAAACATTGTGACGCTGGATGCCATTGTTCAACTTCACTGCATATTCCAACAGGTAATAAATCCGATCGCCCACTTGCCCCGCTTCCGCACTCACCAACTCCGCATCGCGGCCCGAGCCTTCTGGAGCGATCGCACTCTTACCCAGACGTTCGCCCACTTCAGTTGGCGTCCCAAGTTCAGGGAGCGATCGTTTTCCGGGCGTTGGATTAATGACGACACTAATATTTTCAGTCTGTTCAATGATGTCGTGAAACAGCACATCGAGTCCGCTGTTCTCACTGAGATTTTTCACCTGAGTCCAGCCCGTCGGGTACAAAAATTTGTAGCCATCAAGACTGTCTGTATAGCCATTTAACCCCCCCAGCACGCCAGCCGAACAGCCCTGAAGCGTCAACGCCACCACTGCAAAAAGACTCAACAGCAACGTTCTTAGCTTGAGACTCGACGCCTTGAAATTGAACTGAGATTTCATAGTGAGGGCCGCCATCGTGCGGGGATGAGGAAAGATGAATAATGCTTAACATTCTGCCACATCCCCTGCCAAAATTATGCTAAATAGATCGTCCCTCACATCCTAACAACCGCTCCAAAATCGCCAAACTCTCCGGCTTCCCTTTGTCCCGCACCCGCTTCTCCGCCTGAATATTCAACAACTCCATCGCCAAGCGCTCGCTATAGGTCTGCCTTAGCTCATCTCCCTTGGGCTTCGATCGATTACCCCGATTAGACAGCTTCAAGTCATACCCCAATTCCTTCGCCAAAACCGTCACGACCTTCACCTGCTCAGGCCGCGCACCCTTCAAAATCTCCCCGATCGGCATCGTCAAAATTGCAGCCCGATCGCGACTCGTCAAAGCTTCCTGCAACCAAGCCTCAAGGGTCGAAATCGGCAAATCCGACGCCTTCTCATCAATCTTCGCAAACGCATGAGCCTCTCGGAATGACACCCGACCATCTCGGTCATAATCCGCCGAAGCCACCTTCTTTCCAGTCCGGCTCACCCCACTCAACCCCGCAAAAAAGCTCGAACTATAGTCCTGATAATCGGCTTCATCCACTTCTGGCGTACAACCCACCGACGGCAACGACTTCACCGTCGCAAAAAAACCACACCGATCGTGCAACGCAACGCCTTTTTTGGGATTGCCACCCTGATAAATCAGATTCGCAAAACTCCCCGAATAACACTGCACCATCACCGTCACAAATGGCTTCTTCTGAGGCATCCGATCGAGCCGACGAGTAAAATTCTGGACCGTCATTAGATCCTCATTCCACAGAATCATTGCGTTGTCATTCTCATTTTTAAGATTGTGAAAACCATGACCTGTGAAGTAAAAAAACAACGGCTTAGCATTTTCCGCTGCCGTCTCCAAAGCCAGATTTAAATTTGCGATCGTCGCCGGACCTTCCATGGGGTTTACAGTCGGAGCCTTAAAACGCTCCCGATCGCCATCTATGTAACGCACCGTCTTGCGGCCATCATCCCCATTCGCAAACCAGATGCGTGCAGAATCCGGCGTCTGGCCCAATACTTTCAGCGTACGTTGAAAATAAAAAACATTTTTTTCGATCGCGATCTCATTATAAGAAGGTGCGCCACCCCCACCAAACACCATAAAACTCGGAACACTTGTCAAACTCGGTTTCACACGGTCTGCTTTGGCTGGAATCTGGGCAGGAAGTTTGGCTAAAGCACAGGCCGTCAGAAAGAGCACGATCGGTCCGGATAACAGCCAACGCAATACTTTCCAACCATACTGCGCTCGTCTCATAATTGTTCTCCCAGTATTTAAGTTGGATTAAATTGGATTAAATTGGACAGATATGACAGCTCTCAATTCGATTAAAGTCCCTAGGATTCACTTTGGGCATGGTCGATTTGGGCATGATCGATGGCATATTTTGCGATCGACAAAGTGAGTTTAGCTTGCTCTATTTCAGATAGCCCAGCCCAATCCTTACTGGAAGGTTCCGCTTTTTCCGCTTCACCGCGCATGGCGTAGGCATAGGGACGGGCAAAAACCCGCAAATCATCTTCAGCCCAACTGGGGAGCGCCTCTTGGACACAACTAATCAGTTGGTCAGCCAGTTCCCCCGAAGCCGCCGACATTTTTTCCGCCTTGAGCGCGATCGCCTTCAGAACCGACTGCGGAACGGTCACAAACTTGCGCATCAACACCGCCGCCAAGTCATCTGCCCAAAGCTGCCCCAAACTACCAAAAAATCGATCCGATCGGTCCAGCACTTCACTATCACTCAACCCATCCAGCAAATTCACTGACCATTCCCCAAACCAGTCCTCGGCGATCGTTGGATCCAAGGGATAGGGGATTTTTGCCTTCGCACTATCCAACGCCTGAATCTTCCAGTCACCGGACTCATCCAGCTGAAGATTCACTTGTTCCGTTGGCAGCAATAAATTCAGCAAATCCTTCTCGGCCTGTTCTCGATTCAGTTCCACAGTATTTTGACCTACGCTAGTTGGATGGGGGGCTTGTTTGAGAGATTGAGTCGAAGGGTCTACGATCATGATGCACCTTGATTAAAACTAGGACTAAAAACCAGATTGACACCCATAAGTCCTGATCTATCAATCCCAAATCTCCGGATGAACCTTTGACTGCAATATCCTATCAGTGACATTTGGATATTGCTACCTACCACTGCTCTTCTACGGATTCCGAAAAATGCACAGGCTCCTACTATTTATCATCCCTTTAGAAGGTGCGGGTCACTCGATCGGGTGATACGGGTCTCAGATATTACTGCAAACTGGCTGCTTGATCCGAGTAAACACGCATTTTTAGAGTGCAGCTGTAGTGTGTTTTCGTAATTCACCGATGGATTACGAGGATTCCTTGACTTTCTCTTGTAGAAAAATGTTGAAGCCCGTCTTAGTTTCGATTTTATCAATGCACCCTGTTCCCAAAAATTGATGAGTTTTCTACAATGAATGGGGTTGACTTTTTTACTGTTTTTCTATACCTGAATCTTAAAATGGACACTATTCCTTTAAATTCTTTGTTGCAAGATCTGAAGAGTGAAGATGACGAGACTCGGGATGCGGCGATACAGGAATTGTGGCGGCGCTGGTTCGAGCAGAAGGGAACAATGGGACTGCAAATGTTGCAACGATCGCAAGTTTTGCAAAATCAAGGTCTCCTAGATCAAGCAGAGTCTGTGCTGTCTCAGGTGATTCGATCGATGCCGGACTTTGCAGAAGCCTGGAATCGGCGTGCAGTTGTGTATTTTATTCAAGGCCGTCATCGTAAGGCGATCGCCGACTGCCAACAAACGCTTGCCCTAAATCCCTTTCATTTTGGGGCGCTCCATGGCATGGGACTCTGCTATCTCAAGCTATCTGAGTACCGTCAAGCGAGTCAAGCGTTCCGTCAAGCCTTGGCGATACAGCCGCACTCTGTGGAAAATCAACGCATGTTACTGGAATGCGTCAGTCATTTAAGTTAACACTGCCCAATTCTTAGGCAGTCCGGTCTTTCATCGGCTCGATTTTTCAGGGGAATCAAGTGGGGATCATCTCTTGAAGTGTGGACGGTTAAGTAATGTATTATTGCTGTACATGAACTAATCTTTACGAGCGCCACCCGTGACTAATAATCGCACCGTTTCTGACTCAAAACGCACCTTTTACAGCCTTCATACCCGTCCGATTAATTCGATTTATCGTCGTGTTGTCGATGAATTGATGGTTGAGATGCACCTGCTAATGGTTAATGCGGACTACGCGCACAGTCCGATTTACAGCCTGGGTGTCGTTTCGGCCTACGATCGGTTTATGAATGGCTACCGCCCGGATGCCGATCGCGAATCGATCTTTGCTGCCCTGTGTAAGTCGGTGGAATGTGATGGGCAGGCGTTTCGCAAAGATGCTGATGAGATGCTGGCAGGCGTTGCAGATCTAACTTGGGATGGACTTGTCGGTGGTGGCGCAGGTGGGGCGTTGCAGAGTGCGATGTCTGCGGTGGCGGCCAATCCAAAGTATAAGTACAGCCGTTTGTTTGCCATTGGCATTTACACCTTGCTGGAGAAGGTTGATGCAGAGAAATTGAAGGACAAGGATGCCTTAAATGCGGCCCTTTCCTCAGTTTCAGGAGCATTGAACCTATCAGCGGATAAAGTTCAAAAGGATCTGGATCTGTACCGCAGCAATCTGGAGAAAATGGTAGCCGCCCAGAATGTGATGGCGGATATTTTGGCGGCTGATCGTAAGAAGCGGGACCAGCGGGAACAGGAAAAAGCCGCTAAGTTGGCAGCTAAGACGAATGCTCAAGCTTCCCCATCTGAGGCTCCTGCGGAGGATGCCAAAAACGAGATGACTTCTGTTTAGAAATGAGGATTCAATAGCATTCATCATCCGGCTCGGCGAACAAATTCGCGGCTATACAAACGAAGTCTGCCATCGCGGATTGAGAGTAACTCTTAACCTGCGGAGGCAGTTTTTGTTTGTGTAGCTGCGATTTCAAGATAATGCTGGGTTAGAGTGACTTAAGAGTCGTGTAGTACGAGTGCATTCGGCTCTTCCAAACGGCTGCCTAATCCCAAATCGCTTCTAACAAATTGGTATTTTCCAGTTCTGCATGATCCAAACAAGCCCCGACCATTCTCGCACCCATAAGATTAGCCCCCGTCAGGTTTACTTCTGTGAGATTGGCCCCACTTAAGTCTGCTCCCCAGAGATTAGCCCCCCAAAGGTCCGCCCCCCAAAGGTCTGCCTCTCGCAAATCCACCCCCGTCAAATCCATTTCACTCAAGTTCACGCCTCGCAACGATCGACCCGGCCCAATACTAATCAACCCTTCTACTTCCGGATTTCGCAACATCTCCGGTAAAACAGTCCGATTGTCATAGACCGCCCCCTGCCACTGCGTCCCCGCACAAGAGCATCCCGCCAAATCCGCACCAAACAGCAGTGCCCTAGATAAAACAGCACCTTCCAAATGCCCATCCCGCATCCGAAACTGATTCAATCTCGCACCCGCTAAGTTTGCATCTATCCAACGCCCTCGATCGCCGATCGCCCCGCGTAAATTCGCCCGTCCCAAGTTCACCCCAAAAGCCTCCGTCTGCGTTAGGTCCGAGCCTCCACAGTCCGCATCCCGCAAATCCGCCCCCTCCAAAATCGCACCTCTTAGGGCTTTCCCTGCTAAATCTGCTCCAGGAGCCAGTTTGTAAAGGCCCTCGGGTTCGCTTGAGGGAAATCGAGTCAACTCATCCACGATCGCCCCCTGCCACTGCACTCCGCGCAGATTTGCCCCCACCAAATTCGCCCCGCGCAGATTGGCACCTCGCAAATCACAATCTCGCAAATCACAATCTCGCAAATCGCAATCCCGCAAATCACAATCTCGCCAACTCAAAGCCCGAAAAACACCCCCTGCCAGATTAGCCCCCCAAAAACAAGCGCCATCCAAAATCCGAATCGCACCCTCAGGCTTCCACTGAATCATTCCCGCAAAATCCCGATCGCCTTGAGCATAACGGCGCTGTACTTCTACGTCATCCATGATCATTTCCAAAGCAAGGCAACAGTATATTGCGCCATCTCAGACCCCCACCGCAACCGCAGCCATAAAAAACCGCAATAAAAAACCGACCTCTCCCATATAGAAAGCTGTCGGTCAGTCGTGTGTTCCCTGTTGATGACTCGGCTAAAGTTGAGTCCCCTTTATTATGTGGAAACCATATTAAAATACATGTGACTAAGATCACATAGGAGCGGTGATCTTAGTCACATAAACAATGTTTTCCTAGTCGAATCGCTAGGCCCAGAACTGGTGCTGAAACTAATCTGTAACCTTACGGAAATTTATTTCCACGTTTGTTCCACTTACGTAGTATCACTGTTTTGATTAGAAACTGTCAACCATTACTATTCTATCCGCAAATTTGAATACCTGACAATCATCAAGAGTTAGGCCAAAATCTTCTCCACACATCGAATGAAGATTTCCATGCCCAAGGCCAGAGCAGTCTCGTCAATGTTGAACTGGGGATGATGGTGGGCAAAGGTTAATCCCCGATCGGCATTGGCTGAACCCAAGAAGAAGTAGCACCCTGGCACCTCCTGAAGAAAATAGGACATGTCTTCGCCGCCCATGGTTTGACAATGGGGCGTGACGAGGTTTGACAGACTGCTCTCGGTGACGACGTTTAGGGCGATTTCCCGGACTATCTCTGCGATCGTCTCGTCATTGACCGTCGGAGGATAGAATTTCTCATAACTCAGGTCATAGGCCGCTCCGTGCATTCCACAGACCCCGGAGATGAGTTGCTCAAGGCGTGCCTGGAAATAGTCGGCGTAGCTGGGGTTGAAGTAGCGAATGGTGCCACTGAGTCGGGCGGTGTCGGCGATGACGTTACAGGCGGTTCCTGCGTGAAATTCCCCCACGGTAACGACGGCGGAGTCGATGGGGTCGATGTTGCGGGCGACGATCGTTTGCAATGCATTGACAATTTGGGCGGCGACGACGATGGAGTCTACGGTTTGTTGCGGGATTGCGCCGTGGCCTCCGCGTCCGAGGACGGTACAGCGAAAGGTTTCGACGGCGGCCATCAGGGGACCGGACCGAACGCCAACGCTGCCAAGGGGAAGCTGCTGCCAGAGATGTAGCCCGATGATCGCATCGACTTGAGGGTTTTGTAGAACGCCCGCTTCGATCATCGGTTTTGCGCCGCCGGGGCCTTCTTCGGCGGGTTGGAAGATGATTTTGACGGTGCCGTTGAAGGTATGGCGATGATTCGCGAGGTAGCAGGCGGTGCCGAGGGCGATCGCGACGTGACCGTCATGTCCGCAGGCGTGCATTTTGCCGGGATGCTGCGATCGGTACTCCACATCGTTTTGCTCTTGAATGGGTAGAGCATCCATGTCGGCTCGGATGGCGAGGACTTTTCCGGGTCGATCAGTTTGCCGATCGCTTTGAAGATTGCCTTGGATGGTGGCAACGATGCCTGTCTTGGCGATGTTGGCTTGGAAGTCGATGCCCCAGCTTGTGAGTTTTTCGGTAATGAACTGAGCGGTGAGCGTTTCTTCAAAGCCGAGTTCGGGGCGCTGGTGAATCTGTCTGCGCCAGGTGACGACTTGGGGGTGGAGCGATCGGAGTTCGAGTCTGACGTTTTTGAGATGGGGGGAGTTGAGAATTGTGGCGGCGACCATAGGACTATCAAGTAGAGGATGAGGTAGAGGCTATTTTGAGATACTGTTCAATTTTGGCATTTCCATAGAGGGATTCTCGACTGCTCCCAGTAAGATGTTCAGTATTCCCCTTGAATTTGAGTCAGTATTTTCTCCATGTACATTGATTTAGGTCCATTTGCCTTTGAGATTGAGCCTTCAGCTATTGCAGGTGCGGCGCTGTGGGCCTTGGGCCTTTATTTGGGGTTTTCGCCAGTGGCAGGGACGTTGACCGATCGGCTGTCTGGTTGGATGAACAATGCGGAACGATCGCTCTATGCGACTCAGGAGGAATATGAAAAAACGCGAAAGGGCCGAGAGGCGCAGAATGTTTTTTATGCGTCG
Organism: Synechococcales cyanobacterium OTE_70_concoct_197_sub; assembly: GCA_031375925.1. Lineage (GTDB taxonomy): Bacteria > Cyanobacteriota > Cyanobacteriia > Leptolyngbyales > Leptolyngbyaceae > JAAFJU01. The sequence continues at coordinate 35 of JANMIS010000546.1, read as the reverse complement.
CTGTTGAGTGTGCTGCCGTTTTTGATTTTGGGGAC
>JANMIS010000539.1:0-1414 GCA_031375925.1 Synechococcales cyanobacterium OTE_70_concoct_197_sub | reverse complement strand
CGAACGCCATGATACGACGCCTTGGTTGGTCGATATGAACCTTCCGCATACCTACTGTACCCTTCCCTCCTTTTTAAAGGCTGCACTATGACAGCACGCTGTGTCGTGATTTCGATGTTTGCGTTCCTTTGCGTCGCGTGGCACAACCCATCATACGGCGACAAGCCGAACATATTGTTGATGCTGAGCGATGACCATAGTTACCCGTTCGTAACGTGCTATGGGGATTCGAATGTTAGGACTCCAACGCTCGATCGCTTGGCGAATGAGGGGATGCGATTCCATCGGTTCTTTACCGCTTGCCCACAATGTGTTCCCTCTCGCGCTGCTTACATGACCGGCCGATCGGCAGTTGCCGCACGGATGACTCGATTCTCTTCGCCTCTGCCAAAAGACGAAATCACGTTTCCGGAAATTTTGAGAGCGGAAGCAGGTTACTACACCGGCATCTGCGGTCGAAGCTTTCATTTGGACGGCTCCAACGGAAAGGGAGCTCAGACAGCGACGGATCTCCTAACTAAGCATGACATGCGTACTTTTCAGTCACGAGTCGACTTCCTGCAAGGATCGCCTGATACCGGCGTCCCGCAAAAATTGCGACATTCTTAGATAACAAGCCATCGGACAAACCGTTCTTCATGTGGGCGAATTTCAGCGATCCGCATCACGTTTGGAATGCGCCGACTGAACTTCGACCGGACCCCAAATCACTCAAGCTTCCGGCTCATTGGCCAGACCTGCCCGGCATGCGTGAGCAATTGGCCGATTACTGCGCCGAGGTGAATCGTCTCGACGAAACGGTTGCAAGTGTCATACGTGTCCTGGAGGAACGTAGACTTCTAGATTCGACGATCATCGTCTTTGCTGGCGATAATGGTGCGGCACTACCGCATGGCAAAGGCTCCCTCTACGATCCTGGCTCGAATGTCCCGTTGATCGTTCGCTGGCCAGGTATTAAAACCAAGGGAGGCGAATCTCGAACGCTTCTTAGCAACGAAGACATCGCGCCAACATTGCTTGAGTCGGCGGGATTGAAGCCCGGGCCGAAGATGAGCGGCAAAAGCTTTTGGCCACTACTAGCAGGAAATGCATACGAGGCTCGTAGACATATCTTTGTAGAACGCGGTCCGCACGGTTCGGCCCCAGTCACAGTGGGCATGGCTAGCAGCGGCTTTGACCTTTCGCGGGCTGTTCGCAGCGACAGGTTCAAGTTCATTTACAACTGCACAACACCCTGGATCCCTTACAGTCCAGTCGATTCGGCTGGCGGCGCGGCGTGGGCGCAGATTAAAGAAGCGAACTTTTCCGGCCAATTGTCAGATGGAGTCAAAGCCACTTACTTTCAAACACCGCGTCCCGTCTACGAGCTATACGATTTAGAGGAAGATCCATCCGAGCTGAACAACGTGGCGGG
>JANMIS010000506.1:0-3035 GCA_031375925.1 Synechococcales cyanobacterium OTE_70_concoct_197_sub | reverse complement strand
GTGTCGTAGTCCCGGACGGGGTTGAAGGCGTTGGGGGCGGGGAGGATTCCGGCGAGGGTGGCGGATTCGTTGAGATCCAAGTCCTTGGCGGATTTTGCAAAGTAGAACTGAGCGGCATCTTCAAAGCCAAAGTTCCCAAATCCCAAATACACTCGACTCAAGTACAGCCGCATCAATTCGTCTTTGCTGTAAGTCGCTTCGAGCTTGAGGGCGACCATGGCTTCTTTGAACTTTCGTCCGGCGGAGTCTTCGCTGCCGACGTACGATCGCAGCAGGTTACGGGCAAGCTGCTGGGTGATGGTACTCGCGCCTTCTTTGATGCCGCCGCTGCGCAGGTTGGTGACGATCGCCCTTGTCGTGCCTAAAGGATCAACGCCGATATGCCAGTTAAACCGGATGTCTTCTGAGGCGAGGACGGCTTTCGGGAGATAGGGCGAAACGAGGGAGAGAGATTTGACATCGACGTGGCTGCGGTTGACGGGGACGGGGACAAGAGGCGTTTCACCGTCGCGGGCGTAAACGATCGTAGGTCCCTGAACGGTATTTGGAATCGGATAAACGGAGAACTGAGTCCAGGCGAGGGCGATCGTCCCACCGATTAAGGTAGAAATGCCTCCGAGTCCATAGATGCCCATGCGAAGTGCCCGCATGTACCACACGGGGGGATCGTAGTATTCGACTTGGACGGAGCCATCAAGGTCGCTGGGGGCGAGGTTGAGAATGTCGCCGTGGTAGAGAACGCTGGTTTTGAGGCGTTTTTTTCCTTTGTAGATGCCGTTGGTGGAGTTTTCATCCCGCATGACGAAGCGCTGTCTAGCGGGGATGATGCCGAGGATTTTGCGAGGTTTACGATCGCGGCTAACGATCGCGTGGGTGGTGCTGACGACGGGATTGCGGATGACGATATCGCAGGTTTGGGAGCTGCGGCCTAGGGTGAATTTCTCACCCAAGAGCGGGTAGATTTGAGGTTCGGAGTCGTCGGGTCCTTGGATGCGGAGTTCGGGGACGCGGGCGTTTTCTTTGAGCTTGATTTTGGCAAATTGGATGCGATCGGCCCCTTTTTGCATCAGTTGCGTGAGGATTGTTTTGGGACGGTTGGGAGGAGTGGGCTGGTTCATGGTGGTAGGGGCGATCGGCGTCCTTATTTTAGCTTGATGGGTGGGATGGTGACAGGAGATCTGGATTTGCCCTTGGACGATCGTTCCTTTGGGTATCCGGTGTTTATAATGATTGTGGATGGGTTATTGCGGAGATACACTCAATGGCTGTTGCAAATTCTGCGGTTCGGAGTCAGCGGTTTACGGTCATGATTGAGCGGGAGGGGGAGGGCTATGTGTCGCTCTGTCCTGAGTTGGATATCGCGAGTCAGGGTGAGTCGGTGGAGGGGGCCAAGCTGAATCTTAAAGAGGCGATCGAGCTTTTCTTTGAAGTGGCAGATACATCGGAGATTCAGGCCAGATTGTCTAATGAACTATTTGTTACGAGTCTGGAGGTGGACCTTGGGGCAGCTTAAGGTTCTTTCGGGTGCTGAGGTGTGCGAGATTTTGAAAGAGCATGGATTTAAGAAAGTGCGGCAACGGGGCAGTCACATTGTGATGCAATTGAAGCTGGAAACCAGCACTATTACAGTGCCAGTTCCGTATCATGATCCGGTGAAGGTTGGGACGTTACGATCGATCATCCGTCAGTCGGGATTGTCTAAAGCATTGTTTGAAGTGTGAACGATCGGGTTATTGTTTGTCCAATTGGTGTCACAAAAAGCTGTAATCCCCGATCGTCTCTAACCACATCATCAACTTTGGCGAAGCGGTTTATCATGGCCCTACGCGGTAGACCTAGATTTCAGCTTTCATGCACAAACTTGCCCCCACAAAACTCGAAACCGCAGTTCTGCCTCCCTTTGTCGGCCTTCCTCTCAACCGGATTATGGTCCCTAAAACGCCCCAACAGTTTGCGGACGCCCTAGCCGAAATCCAAGACTCCGTTTTTGTTGGGTTTGATACCGAGTATCGGCCTACGTTCACAAAAGGTCGCCTGTCCGAGGGTCCTCATGTTGTGCAGTTTTCTACGTTGAATCGGGCCTTTATCTTTCAACTGTACCGATCGGAGGGCCATGATGCTCTCACGCAAATCCTTGAATCACAGTCCATTGTCAAAGTCGGTTTCGGCTTAAATGTAGATCAAGGCCAGATCCGGCAGCAGCTTGGTATGAAGTTGAAATACGTGTTGGACTTAGACCGAATTTTTCGCAAAGATGGTTATTGTCATACCTTGGGTGTAAGAGCTGCGATCGCCCTTGTCCTCAACCAAAAATTTCATAAATCCCGCCGAGTCACTGTCTCTAACTGGTCAAACCCAGAACTTACCCAAACCCAACTTCTCTATGCTGCCAATGATGCCTACTCCGCCCTGCGCGTCCTGCTTGCCTTAGAATCTCAGCGCCCTGGAGCAATCCTCCCGATCGCCGAACTCGCCTATCGTCACGGTAAACCCAGTCCAAAACCCAGTCCCCTCGCTTCATAATCATCCCAGCCCTTCAAATGCTCCGCTACAATTAGAAAACTTACCCCACCGAAATTTCCCTCCATGCTTCAACCGAAACAACGCCTCACCGGACTCAAAGCTAGCCAATTTCGCCATCCTCTTGACCTAGAAGCCACCCGATCGCTTCAGCAAATACCAGGGCTGGATCTTCTGATTCGGACGGCTTTGGGCGGAGTCGCAGAGCAGTTCTTTTATATGGAAAACATTGCCACGAGCATTCGAGTGAGCGATCGGCAACTCCCAGATCTTCACGCTTCCCTGGTCGAAGCTTGCGACATCCTCGACCTCGAAGTTCCCCACCTCTACATCAAACAAAACCCCGTCCCGAATGCTTACACCATGGCCATCCGGGGACAGCAGCCGTTTATTGTGGTGCATACTGCGCTGCTAGATTTGCTCACGCCGGACGAAATTCAAGCGGTGATTGCCCACGAATTGGGGCATTTGAAATGTGAACATGGCACCTACCTCACGATCGCAAACCTCCTGCT
>JANMIS010000495.1:0-2112 GCA_031375925.1 Synechococcales cyanobacterium OTE_70_concoct_197_sub | reverse complement strand
CGAGGACTTGATGCGGTTGCCTGCGGAGATGTTGGGAAAATAAGATTTGAGCGTTCGCCCAAGCCCTCAAAAGTGGAAAAGGAGGCGACAGGGAAAAAAGGATTTGCCCCTGTCGCAACTCGCTGGGTCATTGAATGCTCTAATGCTTGGATGGAACGCTGTAAGAACCTAGTGAAGAATTTTGAATGGACATTGGCAAATGCCAAGGCAAAGATTGATTTACGCTTTATTCGTCTGATGGTAAAACGCATTGCTAGGTCTTAAGTCTTGGAAAGATATCAAATGGATTCTATAAAAATGATTTGTCTCTTTCGCCTTTCATTACAAAAAGAACAAACCCAACCTCGCACATCGGGCTTACTCACCGGAAAACTAACGAGTTTATTATTTGAAAACTTGTCAGAAGAGGAACTCCAAGCATGGGAATGAGCTACCCGATCGAGACTCACATTTTACTATGGTGGCATTACCAATGCTCACGACCATTCCAACTGACGCCAAGAATTTCATGATGATTTACCTGTAAAGTAATTGAGGGATGTGCAGAGTTATTGTTACCCAACCGATCGTAATAGCCTCAAGTCTTTAATCCGAGACGTACTGGAACTGGGTTGAGATTGCCGATCGGGCAGCAGCGGAAAATTCTGCTTGAGGCTGGGTCGATTCTTCCAGCTTTTGTTTGATCCGAGTGACCATTCTTTGAGATTCAGGGTCGTGGCGTTTCTGCATTAGGAGATTGATGCTGTCGTAAAGCGTTTTGAGATTGTGTAAATGTTTACGTCGTGCTTCTTTATTATGATTTCTGAGGTTAAGAACTTCGATCGTTATCGTACCTTTTTCACAGCCATCGATCGCATAGGGAACTTCGCCACGAAATCCGATCATGGTTTCAGGATCCTCTTTACAGGGCGAAATTAAAGCAGAATCCTCTTGTTCGACATTGCTTTCGTGATTCGTAGCGCGGTTTGTAGGAGTCTGTAGTGGAAAGAGATTTCTTTTGTAAGTTTGATTACAGGGTTTGCAAGAAAAGTAGAGATTTTGCCAGTTGTAGGCAAGCCAGTAATAGCCTGGTTTTTGAAGCGGATCACCAGGTTTATTTTGAATCGCAGATTTTGGGCGAAAATGTTCGACATCGCCGTCAGTCCCAATCAGTCGCTCGCAATAGCAGCATTTTTCATGTTGATCTCGAATAAGTGAATCTTTGACGGTGGTGTGGGCGTAGATATTACGATCGAAATTAAATTGTTTTTCACCCGATTGGTAGGCTTCTGGATCACCCTCGTAATCGGTGCAATGTTGTTCCTGTTTAGCATTTCCTTCAATGAGGAGGCGCTGAGGAATGGTTTCTGATTTGTGGATACGTATCACGAACGTCGTTCTCCCTAAGCATTCTCAAGTAGTTTTGCAGCACGACGAATGATGTCCATCGCTTCAATGTCTTTCGGACTATCGGCTGTGGGTAGCGATCCAATTTGTTGCGCGAGGGATTTTAGTTCGGCTTCATCCGCTTCGGTGAGATGGGCTTGGGAAAGGATTTCTTCGCGACGTTTTAGCAAGGGTTCGATGTGCGGAGGCCGATCGCTTTCCAATTCAAAAACGCTACTCAACACTTGATCAACACGCCAATTTTCAATAATGGTTGGATCGTTGTCAATGATGACCCGATCGCCCTCGCGTCGCAGCAATACAATATTGGCATCTTTAGCGGCTTGAACTACAAGCGGACTATGGGCCGTTACGATAAATTGAGTATTCGGAAATCGATCGCTCAGAAAACTCATAATGGTGCGCTGCCAACGAGGATGAAGATGCAAATCAATCTCATCGACTAGGACGATCGCAGGTTCTGCCAAGGGATCTGAGCTATTGGGATAACGGCGGAACATCCGAACAGCAAGGTCAACCATCCATGCGATCACTGTTCGATATCCCAGCCCTAAGTCATCAATGTGAACCCAACCATCCTCGGTTTTAAATTTAGCGCCAGGACGAAGTTCATCTTCATCATCCATAAGTTCAATTTAAAACCGAGGATGGTTGGGTTCACATTGATGACTTAGGGCTGGGATATCGAACAGTGATCGCATGGATGGTTGACCTTGCTGTTCGGAT
>JANMIS010000442.1:0-1216 GCA_031375925.1 Synechococcales cyanobacterium OTE_70_concoct_197_sub | reverse complement strand
CGGTGGATGCCAACCCACCGTCACCCAGCGACGACGAGAAAGGACGATCGCTGAATGATTCATTTGTAACGCCATCACTGTTGCGCGACCGATCGGAGTCTTCCCCTGAATCTTCGTCCCCTCCAACACCCATTCAAAATGGTCATCCCAAATCTGTGTCCGAGGATGAAACAATCGCACCAATTGTCCGGTATCCAAATCGATCGCACTCACCGTATCAGACTTGAATTCATTGCAAGTCCGACAGGCTAGACAAACATTCTCAAACGCAGTCGCGCCGCCCTGAGACCAAGGGTAAATATGATCCAACGCCATACGAATTCCACTGTTTAACTCTGTGGTCAAACAGTAGCGGCACCGATCGCCATCGGCAGCCCGAATTTGTTGCCGAAGACTTGCAGAAATGTAGACTGACACCGCTTTATGCTCCCGGACTCACCACATCATGTCCACGCCAACGCAACAAAACCGCCGCCTGAGCCTTGCGCAACATAAACCGATCGGCATCCTGTCGAAGCTGTTCTAACTCCGATCGTTCACTCTCAGACAGAATTCCAGCAGCATTACGATCGAGTAGCTCATCATACCGATCGAGATCGTCCTCAGATTTTCTCGAAGCTGCAAGCAACCTTAGCGCCTCATCACTCAACCCATCCAAACTCGCCAAATCTACTCGCAACGACTCAGGAACATCCCCTATTTTCGGCGGACTGCCGACCTGAAACACATAGCCCAAAATGTCCTCGATCGATCGTCCCGTTGCCCGTGCATTCAACTCAAGACGATGATAGATTTCATCAGGAATTGGAAGTGTGACAGTTGCGACCATGGTGCGTCCTTAAACATTAGATATCTTCATTCTAGCGTCGATTGTTCTCACCCTTACGAAACAAACTCGTTGGCAAACCTCTCTTTCAGAGAATCGCCCCACCGAAGCCCAAACCGACCTTCAAACGGATTGGCAAAACAACTTCAATCTTGCGCTTTACTACCTTGCGGGTGGGCGATTTGAAGAGAGTGATGGATTGTATGATTCCCGTTTCGGGAGGCTTCGCCAACGTGCCTCTGAAGCGTCTAGAGATTCGATCGAAGATGCTATTCAGGAGTTGGATGATTATCTGACGTTGTTTCCCGATCGCAGGCTTCATTCACCGAAGTGTGGTCGGGAAATAAGGCGGCGACGTCGGGTTCGAGTTGAATGGTGGCACGCGATGAC
>JANMIS010000426.1:0-5618 GCA_031375925.1 Synechococcales cyanobacterium OTE_70_concoct_197_sub | reverse complement strand
TGAAATTGATATGGACGCAGGACAATACCTTCAGTGGTACGCTATTCGACTAGAAAAGTAAAATAGCGTAACCCCTGAACTACACAATGAATTACATAAAGAACGTCCGCTTATTCGGCGCTTCAGTTTGAAATTCCAGATCGGCACATTCACCGGGAGAGGTGACGATCGCCACTTCTACCGCATCCTCCTTGATCGCACTGGGCACCACCTTCACCTTCACATCCGGCCCAAAGAACCGCGTCATCTTATCTTCCTTCCCCTTCCACATGTCCAGAGAAATTAATGGCGACTCAAATTCCATCACCAACGTATAAAATCCATCCGTCAAAGTCTCCCAGATGCCGCTAATCACAGGCCGTTGATCATCCGTCGGACTCATCCCCAACGCCGTCAGCACGGCATCCAGATGCGCCTCTTGCCCATAGCGATAACGTGTCACATCATTAAAAATCTGAAGCTGAGTTTTCGTTGCTTGCTCAGACCGCAGAGCCAAAACGGCCTCCGTCGGCTGCACCTTGATGGGCACAGGCTTCAATTCTGCGGCCTTCAGGGCAAGTCCGCCTAGCAGCAAGGGAATTCCGTAAAAAAAACAAGCCAGATTGAGGGTTGGCTGATTCGTCGCATAGGCATAAAAGCCAACTGCCGTCATCAATCCACCCAAGCTTTGCCCAAGAATAGCAAGAGGAAGTCTGCGTAGCATGGTCAACACCTGTCCTTAGTTAGAAGATTAAGAAATGTGAATAATACTTTTATTATCCCGTGTGATGGCCCTACCACGATCGGAAATTATGAAAAGCCAGCAAGGATTTTGAGGCTAGGGAAACTCCTCCTGTAATAGGTCCCAATCTTGGCTTAAAATATGACAGGTAAAGTGTTTAAGTAGGGTACAGTTCAACTAACCAAGCTACTTAACTTCAAGATGAGTACTTTATCCTGCATAAGTTTAGTCGGGAGCGTTAAAGAGCTATTAGGTTGAGGCATTCTGATTGAGAAATCCATGGTGAGTGCTTACACGGGTCATTCACTCAAAGTCGTGGAGTTCGTCGAGTCTAGGTACGCAGTTTTACGGTTCCTGTTATAGCGCTGGAGTTAAGATCATGCTTTCCAATCAAGAATGCCTACCCATGACAGAAGACAAGAGTGAAGAAGTTCTCCAGCAGATTAACTCTCTGCGTAAAGAAGATGAAACTCTCTACAATATCCTAGCCGTAGATGTCTGGGCCTTAGCCAAAACAATGGATGAATTTCAGCCAGGATTTTGGTCGGAGTTCATGAAAAACCGCGAACAATCACTTCGTCGCTTTATGAGCGAAATTGTTCACGCTAAGCCTGTAGATGTCAGACGTCCACCCTTCTTACGTTAGGGCTTATCGAGGCTTTCTAAAGGGCTTAGTTTTCCTAGACCGGGAAACCTTCGGTCGTTCCCGTGCTTGAAAGAACGATCGCCAAGTTGCTATCTGCCAAGGTTGAACCATCCCACTGACAAATGTTGCCCACGGCAGTGCTAAATATCTAGCCCAAGCCCAACAAAGGCCAGAGTTGATTCCCAAGAAGACTTTTGCAGTGCCTATACCCATCGTCTCTAACCAGTGAAGGCTGGAATCCGTCACGCTATACACAGAGAGTGCTGCGGCCATGCCCAAGCTGAGACCGATCGCTGTCGATCGCCAAGAGCGGTAACGTAAGCTGATGAACCCCACTGCTAGGGGAATGAGGACACTGGCCGTTAATGGATTGAGGGCGGCATCGTTCTGAAAGAAACCTCCCAATTCTGCAAGGGTGCTTCCCAAGATGCGAAAAGGAATCTGGGAGGCATCCATCAGGTAAATCCCGCGCAGCAAAAACAATCCACAGCTCCCCAGTAACAACCCCAGCCAAAATCCAATAGAGTCCCACATCTGACCTAAGCTCCAGGCTAATGCGAGGGCGATCGCTCCCATAATCAGCTTTGAAGGAGCCGCTACTTCCCGCTCATCGATCCAAAATCGGGCATCAATATAGCCTCGGTCTCTGGCCCAATCAAACCAATTGCGATCGGGCCTTTCTGGTTTTTGGGCGAGCTTGAGGGCTGCGATCGCATCTAGCTTGCCTGCGCCAAAATCGTTGCGTGGATCGTGGCCCGGGTTCTGCGCCGATCGCGTCAGTAAAGTTTCGACTTCATCTGGGTCGGTAATGCCTAAGGTGTGAAGTAACGCCGCTACGCCTGCCACATGGGGTACGGCCATACTCGTGCCTTGGTAAGGGGCAAAGATGGAGATTTTCATTTTGCGATCGAAGGTATTTTGCAAAATGCCTCCCGTTGGATCTTCCCCCTGAATCCATCCCCCCGGCGCTGAAATATCCACCCCTGCGCCTGCATTGGAGTAAGGTGCTTTATCGCCCTTGATATCTAAAGCCGCTACTCCCAGAACATAGCGATAACGAGCGGGATAGCCTGCTGCGGTATTTCCACTGTTTCCGGCGGGGGCGACGATGACTGAGCCTTTACGGTGGGCATACTCAATGGCTTTTTGGAGCAACAGACTATTGCCATTGCCCACCATTCCTAAGGCAATTACACTGGCATCCCGATCGGCGGCAAAGCGAATAGCTTCCGCAATATCAGCCACCGTTCCATTCCCTCCAATGCTCAACACCTTGATCGGCATAAGACTGGCTTCTGGTGCGATGCCTGCGGTCCCGAAGCCGTTATTGGTAGACTGGGCGATCGTTCCGGCCATGTGGGTGCCGTGGCCTTGGTCGTCCGTTGCATCAGAGTTGTCATTGATAAAGTCATAGCCCGCCACAAAATCGGTCTTTTCTAAGTCGGAGATTCGACTAATCCCAGTTGCGATTACGGCGACGATCGAGCCTTTTCCTTTATTGATTTTCCAAGCTTCTTCGATATGGATTTGTTGGAGGTTCCATTGTCGGGGGAAGAGGGGATCGTTGGGGTAGGTTTTGGGTGATGGGGGTGTTTTCTGGGTGGGTGGAACCTCTTGAGGGATGGGTTCTGGCGTTGCGGTTTTAGATTCTTTTTTCTTGGCTTCGGCTTTGGGGAGTTCGGAGAGTTTGTCGGTGCCGATCGGGAGACGGATTTGGCTGGCTTCGGGGATGCTGTAGATGTAATTAGGTTCTAGGGATTCGGTGAAGCGATCGAGTCCAGATTTTTTTAATTTTTGAAGAAGAAGGCCATTTCCTGGGACGATAAAAATATGGTCGTCTTCTGAAAATTCACTATTGAGCCGAGGCTGTAAATCAAATGATTGAGATGCTTCGCTTAGGGCTTGTTGGATTTGGCTATCGCCCACTTCCTCGCGGAAATCAATGATAATGCTCTCAAAGGTGCCTTGGGAAAAGTTTCCACTGAATTGGGCCGTTGCCCATCCAAGTGCGCCAAGACAAAGAAAGAGCAAAATCCATCGTTTCATCGCGCCTATTTCCTAAAAGTGGTCGCTTTAGAACATAATCGCTCTACAACATAGCAGTCTTTTGGACGGGAGAAGTCAATTCGTATGCTACATGGACTCTTGTGGTTGCCGCTGTTAGTCATATTTTTCGCCTTGGCTTGGGCGGGCTGGAATGAATATCACAAAGTTCAGGGATACGGAGCCTGGGCGTTGCAGTATGAAAAATCGAAGTATGACGTGTATGCGGCCTTGGGCTACCGATCGGGTGAACTGACCTGGGGCAAACCGTTAAGAAAGGGCATTGAGGACCGTCAAGTAATGGCGCTGAGCCTAGTTAAGGCAGTGCAGCTTCGGGTTGATGGCACTGTGGTCGATATTGCCAATCCTCCGGATCAGGGTAAAGTTATTGCAATGGAGCTATTGCCGATCGAACCCGGTGCGCTGATCCAGATTCCTTTTGTGAACATTGAAGCTGCGACAGATTGGACCCGTTATTTACAAACTCAACTCGCTTCATAATCTTCCCAAACTCCAAAAAACAAAAAATGGGTCATTCACATCGAATGACCCATTGCCAGGAATATGAGTATTGACTTAACTTGCGGAGTCGTTTGAACCTGATTTCGAAGGTGTGTTTTGGAGCTAGTGTGTCGCTAGAATAAAACCAAAATCTAACAGTTCGGGACTCTGATCTTAGGGATCAGTTTGCGCCATTTGGGGCTTGAGGGTGGTGACCATTTGTTGAACCCCGCGATGGATGCGACGGGTGACGGTCATGGGGCTGACGCCGATGCGTTCTGCGACTTCTTTACGGGAGAGGTCATGTAAGAAGACATATTCGATCGCTTGACGGGTTTTGTCTTCAAGCTGGTTGAGTGCTTTCTGGAGTTGCTGACGGTCTTCTTCGAGGGCTTGCAGCTCTTGGTAGCGAGCGTCAGGAATGGTGTCGCCCAAGGTCATGGGAGAATCGAGTTGCTGACAAATGGTTGCATCCAGGCTTAGGGGCAGGCGGTTTTTGGCGGCGAGTTTGCTGTCGCGCCATTCTTGGACGGTGACACCGAGTTCGAGGGCCACTTCGTCATCGCTAGGTTGGCGATTGAGTTCTAGAGCCAGCGCTTCACGAATTCTTTGACCTTCTTTGTTAATTTGTTGCCAGCGACGGGGAATCTTGACTGTACCCGATCGATCTCTAAGAAAGTGAAGCATTTCACCTCGGATGTAAGGCACAGCGAAGGAACTGAAGGCGCAGCCTTGGTTAGGGTTGAAGCGTTCGATCGCACGAATGAGACCGAGATAACCGATTTGTTCAAGATCTTCGTAGGGTTCAGCGCATTGGTGGCTAATTCGATGGGCAATCTTGCGGACGAGGCCGACGTTCATTTGGACGAGTTGATTGCGGAGACGCACCGTGGGTTTCTGATGGTATGCAACTAGGAGTTCCATGCCGCGAATTCTGAGGTTTGTTTGGGTTGCCAGCATTTGTAAGTCTTCTCTCATATCACCGTTGAGTTCATTCTTGTTCCTCGACCTGTTCTGAGCCATGGTCGATATACGGGAGTCTCACGGGAGAGATCTTTAGATTTTGTGTGGATTTACGGAGAAAAATGGCTGATTTCACCTGAGTAGAATGGCTGAAGTTGTTGCTGTGTAAACATTTCAGTGGTTTGGCTCAAGTTTTATGAAAAATGGTGGTTTGGGAAGTTTTTTGGGCAGTTGGGAGGAGGATTGGGTTTGATTTGCAAAAAAAAGACCCAAAACGTTTGCGTTGGGGTGATGGAGCCGGGACACGACAAGCCATGTCCCTACGGTTTGGGTTCTGAAGGTTATTTCACTGGGACAAATCCTTTGGGGCAGGCGATCGGTTCGCCTTTTTTGGGATTTTTGTAGTCGATCGCGCTCCAGAGGGGCATGGGGGTGGCGGGTTTTTCGCTGGTGCAGAGGATGGCGATCGTTATGGGTTCTTCTTTTGCGATCTTTTCAACACGGACAAAACCGACAAAGGTAGGAAGGTCATCGCGTTGGGACAGTGCGACGTTCATGACGGCGGGGTAGCGATCGGGCGCGACGAAGAGACGATAGAGATAGCCACTGTTCTCTGGATCAGTCCCGAGGCTCAGGTCTTCAATTTTGTTGACAAACCGATCGTTCTCTAAGTAGTAAGCCTGCTGGCCACGATTCATGAATCCGACGTACATTTTTGCTTCAGATGTCTTGCTTCGTTGAGTG
>JANMIS010000420.1:0-2126 GCA_031375925.1 Synechococcales cyanobacterium OTE_70_concoct_197_sub | reverse complement strand
GGAAAGTCTCGAACTGGTAAGCATCATCGACTAACGTTCCAACTATGACCCAAGAGTGATCGGGATCAATCAGCCAATACTCAGAGATGCCACGATCGGCATATTCCCTAGGTTTGTATTCGTAGTCTCGCTTGCGAGATTTAGCATCAGTTGTCGTCTGTGAGGCGACCTCGACCACTAACAAAGGCGAGGGAGCACCTAGGCGTAAGACCTTTTCACCGCTGAAGATTGCCGCATCCGAAGCAGGCGTATGAACTATCAAGTCAGGCTGTCTAGCGGTCGCATGGGACGATCGCACTTCAACTTGATGACCGATCGCTAAGAGTTTTCGAGCGATTCCTAAATCACTAAACAGAAAGACCAACATCATCGCAATGCTGGGATTCAAAGGATTTTCAGCACCCATTTCGACTAAGACTCCATCTTCAAGCTCATAGCGAATATCCGTCCCGTCGTCATAGTCGAGATACTCCTTAAGCGTCATTCGTCGGTCAGTTGCGACAGTCATAGATTCGCCCTTCCTCAGAGGTATTAGTCTCATCATACGTCCTGCAAAATCTCCTTTGACAAGCTCTAATACTTACCGCCCTGCACTCAGGACTTGCGCCGCCGTTAGGTTTAGTCCGGGGAACTTGGGAGAAACAATCGCATCATCACCCTGAAATGTCTCGAACTGATAGGCATCATCGACTAACGTACCGACCATAACCCAAAAGCGATCGGGGTCAATCAGCCAATACTCAGGGATACCGCGATCGGCATACTCACCGGGTTTCTGTTCGTAGTCTCGCTTGCGGGATTTGGCATCTATCAAGGTTTGGGATGCAACCTCGACCACTAACAAAGGCGAGGGAGCACCCAGACGTAACACCTTCTCGTCACCCGCCAGAGCCTCATCCGACTCGGCGGTATGAACCACTAAGTCAGGTTGTCGGGCCGTGGCATAGCGAGACCGCACTTCAATCTGATGACCGATCGCTAGAAGTTTACGAGGAATGCCTAAATCTCCAAACAAGAACATCAGCATCGCCGCAATACGCGGATTTAAGGGAGTTTCAGCACCCATTTCGACTAAGACTCCATCTTCAAGCTCATAGCGAATATCCGTCCCGTCGTCATAGTCTAGATACTCCTTAAGCGTCATTCGTCGGTCAGTTGCGACAGTCATAGGTTCGCCCTTCCTCGGAGGTATTAGTCTCATCATACTTCCTGCAAAATCTCCTTTGACAGATGTTCCTACCGATCGCGCCGCCTTTGAGTCTGTAAAAACGATTGGATTCTTGTGACCCAATAGCGTAGTCGGGGTTCGCCCTGGGTCCGATCGTTTTCTTGAGTAAATCTTGCTTCGAGAAGTTCTTTAAGTTTGCTACTGGTTAAAGGGCGATTTAAAATGCCGTTTTCCACGAGAGAAATAGAACCAGTTTCCTCCGACACCACCACGCAGAGACAGTGGCTAACCCGTTCGGTGATACCCATGGCAGCACGATGGCGGGTGCCGAGTTGACGGGAAGCTGGGCGCTCAGATAGGGGCAAAATCACGCCTGCTGCGACAATGGTGCTCTCTCGAATCAGCAGTGCGCCGTCGTGGAGCAGGGTAGAGTTTTGAAAAATAGTTTGGATCAGCTCCCGAGAAAGGTCCGCGTTGAGCTTTACGCCAGGTACGGAGAAGTCCCGATCGTCAATAGGCGCATCAGTTTCGAGAATCATTAATGCCCCGGTGCGATTTTGAGAAAGGTCTTTGACAGCATCGACGATTTCATCAATTCCGCTTCTCGCTCGGGCATCACTGCGGCGGGTAGGCTGTAAAAGCTGTAGCAGTTCGCCCCGGCCCAATAGCTCTAAAAATCGTCGGAATTCGGGCTGTAAGATAAATGCCATGGCCACGGCTGAGCCGACGACTAAGTTTTGTAAGACAAAGCCCAAGAGCTTGAGGTCTAGGTATCGGCTGATGGTGGCCGCTAGCATGAGGGCAATGAGTCCGCGCACCATCCACAGGGTCCGTCGTTCACCGATGATCAACAGCATGACGTAGATCAAGGTGAGGACGGCGGCAATATCGACGATCGATCTCAGGTTCTGCCAGAGAAAAGTCAAAACCGACCCTGCCATATCCTGGTTAGAGAGCC
>JANMIS010000373.1:0-4021 GCA_031375925.1 Synechococcales cyanobacterium OTE_70_concoct_197_sub | reverse complement strand
GTCGTTAGCAAAGCAAACTGGCAAGGCTCACCCGCGCAGTATCCCAAACAATGGATCGAACTCTCACGACTCCCCCGCACCGCCCAAGGCAAACTCGATCGCACCCAGCTTCTCAAGCGCATCCAAACCCTAGACCCGAATCTATCCAATCAAAATATAAAAATGTAGTATGAAACTTCGACAGATTACAAATAAAATACTACACTCGTAATACACAAACCCTACGTATTATTTTTACGTACTACCTTAAGGAGACAGTTCACCATGCAAGCACTCACCCGAATTTCCACCACAGACATGGAAGTCACCAGCATCCGGCTAGAGCGCGAACTCAAAGAAAGACTAAAAGGACTCTCGGGAAGTCAAGGCTATCAGGCTCTCATTAGAGACGTACTTTGGAATTTTGTACAGCAACGATCGCAGGACTTCCTCCCCAGCATTAGCGTCGACGACATTCGGGCCACCATGACCGCCACCGCCGAACGCGCCGAAAACTGTTCACTTTCTGGCAAAACAATACAGACAGGCCAAGAAATATTCCTCGGACTCACCAATGAAGGCAATCTCGTGCCGATCCATCCGGACAGTTTATCGTAATAAAATCCCCATCAGCACAGGGTAAAGCCCAATCTCTACAGTCTGTTTTATCCTGTGCATCCGATCGCATATCACCCTCAAAAAATCAATCTCATGGATGATGATTCGGTAAAGATTTGGCGTTTTTCAGATTGAAGAGTAAGCTTACGATCAAATCTTGACTGAACTCTATGAAACGTGGCGTTCCAAACCCTAAACCGTCGTCCAGCTTGGGAACATCTCCAGCCGCGATCGACAACTCCGCTTCGCCTCAAGCAAAGCCCGATCGTCGTTCGAAAAAATACCCAGACAATCTACCAAAACAAGGCCGTCTACAGCGCCTCAAAGCGATTCTCTTGGACTGGCGCTTTGTCACCATTGCCGGACTCATCTTCACCACTAGCCTGACAGGTCTATCGATCGCCTTCATCCTAAAACTCCCCGCCATCCCCAACTGTCCTTCCATCTTCTGGCCTCTAGCATCCGCCTCTATGCGGCTGCACTGCGCCCAGATTGCTGCGAGTAAGCGTACCGTCAACGATCTGATTGAAGCGATCGAACTGGTTAGCGGATTGCCCAAAGACCATCCCCTCTACGCCGAAGCCAGTCGCTGGATTGAAGATTGGTCCACAGAGCTACTGGATCTCGCTCAGGAGAAATTCAATACAGGCAAACTGGACGAAGCAATCGCCGCCGCCAGGAAAATCCCGAGCCATGCTGTCGCCGCACAACAGGTCGAAGAACGGATTAAAAACTGGAAACAAATCTGGGCCGAAGCCGAAACGATCGTGGCCAAAGTCGATCAGTTTTTAGAAAAACGCAATTGGCGAGATGCCTTTAATGAATCGACCAAACTGCTGGCCATTGATAATCCCTACTGGCAAAGCAATCGATATACTGAAATCAGTGAACGCATCACCACTGCGAAAAAAGAAATTGAAATCCTGGCTCAAGCCGATCGATCGATCGAAAATAATAGCTCCGATGATCTACTAAAAGCATTTAAAGATCTCGAAGCCATCAGAGAACAAAGCATCTTCTACAAAGTAGCCCAAGAACTAAAACCCCGCATGGGTAGACGGCTCATGACTTTAGCGGAAAATGCCGCCGATCGTGGAGACTTTGACGAATCACTTAAAATTGCCAATAAAATTCCAGAAGGCATCAAAGTCAAACAGGATTTAGATGATTTTATTGCCTTAGTGAGTGCTCAATCCAAAGCATCAAAAGGAGACTTAATTGAAATCGAAGATGCCATTTCCCAAGCTGAACGCATTCCCGCAGGCCGCCCGCTACACAATCGCGCCCAAAAGCTAGCGGCCCGTTGGAAAGCCGAAGCCCGTGACATTGCCCAACTTAACCGTGCGAAGGACTTAGCCCGATCGGGCGATCCTAGTGCTTTACAAGCTGCGATCAATGAAGCCTCCAATATCAGTCCATCCAATCCAAAATTCAAAGAAGCCCGCGACTTCATTGATCAAAACAATTCCAAACTTCAAACCAACCGAGACCAAACCACATTAGATCAAGCTATTTCCATGGCAGCCGGGGGAGATATTGCTAGCCTTCAAACCGCGATCGAAATCGCTCGCCAAATCTCCGCCAATAGTTCCCTCTACAGCCAATCCCAATCTCAAATCAAAACCTGGACTACCGCCCTAAGACAGCAAGAATCGCCCAGCACTCCAATATCTCAACCCACGATCGTTCCCGATTCTTCCCTCAGCGCCGACCAATCCCTCTTAGCTCAAGCAAATGCCCTAGCACAGTCTAACGGCGGACGCGCAGACGACCTGCTACAAGCGATCGCTCTCGCACAGCAAGTCTCAGGCTCCGCCCGCAGCCAAGCCAGACAAGCCATAGACCAATGGAGCGATCAAGTGCTTCAGGCCGCCATTGGTGACTCCGCCTTTGACCCAGCCAAAGCGATCGGTCTCGCCTCCAGAATCCCCTCTGGAACCGCCGCCTACAACCAAGCCCAAGCCCAAGTTGCAGCCTGGAAAAAACAAATCGGCCAACGCTAGAAGTCTGTTTACGATCGTGCGCTATGATCCAATGTATTGCGGTCTGTAATGATGATTTTAAGGCATAAATATGATTTCATCTTCAGAATTACGATTAATGCCTCAAAGCAGCCTTCAGTCGTTGCCAACGATGCATGACCTTCCTAGTGACAATCCTTTGGAGCCTGGTTTGCCTGACGAATTTCACGGTCTTCAGCCGCAACTTCTCGCTGAAAGCCTAACCCTCTCCGACTACGAACCGACTCAAATCTTCCAGTCGTTTGATTTAAATCTCTACTATGACCCAGAACATACGGGCTGGTATAAGCGTCCGGACTGGTTTCTAGTCGTTGGAACGACAAGACTGTATCGAGGCGTTTCATCGCGATCGAGTTACGTAATCTGGGATGAAATGATTCCGCCTACGATCGTCATCGAATTTCTATCTCCCGGTACTGAAGGCGATGACTTAGGACGTTTTGCGGCAAAGCTTCCGGGTGCCGTAACTCAGCCCGGACGACCACCGGGGAAGTTCATTGTCTACGAGCAAATCTTACAAGTCCCACACTATATTGTTTTCAATGAAACGACAGGACGATTGCGATATTTTCGGTTAGTAGATGGTCGGTACCAGGAACAACTCGTTGCCTCAACTCCACCTAGTTTATGGATTCCAGACTTGAAGATTGGCTTAGGACTGTGGACAGGACCATATCGTCACATCAATCAGAGATGGCTGCAATGGTGCGATCGGGACGGCAATTGGCTCCCCACAGAAAGCGAACGCGAACGCAGTGCCAAAGAATGGGAACGATTAGAAAAAGAACGCGAACGCAGTGATAAAGAACGCGAACGATCGGAAAAGGAGAAGCTCATGAACTATCTGCGATCGATCGGCATTGACCCCAATAATCTACCAAACTAAAATCCAGGAGCTTCTTCTACCAAAAGTTTAGGCTGGGCGGTGCCGGAAAGGAGCTTCATGAGTTGGGGTTTGGGTTCGTGAAGTAGGTAGGTGAGCCGATCGCCCGATTGCCATTCCCAGTCCCCCGGCACGACCTGAAGACTGGTTTGCCGTTCAATCAGCCGCTCAACTAAGAGTGGCATCACCCGTTCTTGATCCACCAATCGGAGCAACTGCAAAATCAACGCCTCATCCAAACGCACCTGCCCCAAACGCACCGCATCATCTTGAAGATATTGATTCCCCACGGCTTCAATAAAGGTGCTTTTCCCTGCACCGGGCGGACCGGTGACGCCAACGACGTAGGCGGACCCGGTCTCCGGGTAGAGCCCACGGACGAGCTCGTACGCGAGCGGGTCGCCGTTCTCGACCAGGGAGATCGAGCGGGCAAGCGCGCGGCGGTCGCCCGCGAGCAGTCCGGTCGCGAGCTCGTCGAGCGTCCAGCGGTGGCGTCCACTCACGCGAGCACCTCGGCGGG
>JANMIS010000362.1:0-1334 GCA_031375925.1 Synechococcales cyanobacterium OTE_70_concoct_197_sub | reverse complement strand
TCACGAAGCTCGCCTCGCGTGACAGCTGCTTGATATTGTTTAGCTGCTTCGCCAAAGGCGTGGAACAATTCCTGACGCGATGCATTGTAAGACGATGCATCTTGATCCCTCTCCCTGCGGAACTGCATGTGGTCGTAAGCCAAAGCGGCCTTTGTCATGGAGTATCGCCAGGAACTAGGCTCTTTGTGAGTTGCTGACCCGATCATATCCAAGGCCAGCTGATAACCATCCTCAATCAATGCTTCGATCTCCGTTGCGCTGCGTTGATTTCCTGCCGCCTTCTGGACGTCGCGAGACTTCCAATCGCCATTCAAGCCGGCTCGCATGGATTCCGCCAGTCTTGCTGAAACGGTCGGTGAGAGATCGGCAATATCGCCCAAAACCGAAATGACGCTCTCGCGTTGGAAGGTTTCCGCTTTTCCATGACAGGCTGCGAAGGCTGTTACGACGCGCTCGAGCGACCGGCCGTTCGCGCCAATTTTGTCCAGAAGATCCAAAAGCTGCTTTAGCCGCTCCAGGTTTCGATCTTGTCGACCGCGAGTGAGCGGTGCGGACGCTTGCTGCATGCGACCGCCGATGATCATAAACTGCTGCGAGCGTCGTGGATCGGGTGGCGGATTGAGTCGCATCATCCAAACACGCAAGAACTCGTCCGCCATTTCGATACTCTGTCCAGGTGCTCGTTCGATGCCCTTGGCTAACAGTTCTAGCCCTTGTTCGGCATTGTCAGCGCTTAGTGCGATTCCAATAAAAGCCTTAAACGCTCGCACCGCCAAACTAGGCTCGATCATGCTCCGCCATCGTTCGCTCGGAAGCGCTCGAAGCAACAACGTTGTCTCCGGTGCAACGCCTGGTTTAGATGCTTGCTTGGCGATTGTCTCCTCTGCAGCCGATACCAAGCTCATGGTCAATAGTCGCAGTGGAACCCGCAATTGATTCAGCTCAACGGTCTCATCTTTGAGCAACGCATCGACGGAGTCTTTCATCATGAGGATGGCAGACGCCCGCTCCTGGATTCCAATTTTTTCGTTGCCAATTCGCATGGCTTTCAGTGCCACAGCCTCCAGGCCGGTAGGCGCGAGCGATTTGTTGGCGAAGACACTTTGGAGCCATAGGGTTGCTGGACCCGGCGGAATGTTAGGCAGCAGCTCGATCGCTTGGCCCATCGCCTCGCGTCTGGCTGCAAACTCGGCTTTGTCCATCATGGCGATCTCACAATACAGATCCCAGGCGGAACGACGTTGCAGCTGGGCTTCGGGGGCGGTTCCTAGTGCTGTCGCTCTCGCTTCGTGATAGCGTGCGTGAGCGGTTAACGCGGGTGCGTTTCCTTTTTC
>JANMIS010000345.1:0-2176 GCA_031375925.1 Synechococcales cyanobacterium OTE_70_concoct_197_sub | reverse complement strand
GGAACAGATGTGGTTTTTTCTCGGTACCAAGTGGGCGGGGTGCCTGCCTATCTGGGCGGGGGTAATGCGGGGCAGCCTTTACGGATTTTGATGGTGTTGTCGGCTCCCACGGATCAAGACCAGCTTCAGCTTCATGACGAAGCGGCCCATTTGCGTTCTGAGCTAGCCCGCGATCGGTCCAGCAGCCAAGGCCCTGAGATTGAACTGACAATTTTGGAGCAGCCCGGTCGGGAGCAGTTAACCCAAGACCTAGAACAGGGGAATTACGACATTTTTCACTATGCAGGGCATAGCGGTTGGGGACGATCGGGCGGTGACTTGTATCTGGTGAACAGTCGGACGGGTTTAACAGAAGCCTTGAGCGGAGAGGATTTGGCGGGGCTATTGGTGAACAACGGCGTGCGCATGGCGGTGTTGAATTCCTGCCGGGGGGGACTAGCGGCGACCAGTCAGGGCAGTTCACTGGACAATCTGGCGGATGCGCTATTGCGGCGCGGCGTTCCGGCAATTTTGGCGATGGCAGAAAGGATTCCGGACGATGTGGCGTTGAGCTTGAGTCGGTTGTTTTATCGCAATCTCAAGCAGGGCTATCCGATCGATCTGAGCCTAAATCGCGCCCGCCAAGGATTAATCTCGTCCTATGGTTCACAGCAGCTTTACTGGGCTTTACCGATTTTGTATATGCATCCTGAGTTTGATGGATATTTGCATCGGGTAGCGGGCGATGGGGCATTGATTGACCCGATCGATGTACTGAATGACCCGATGATGATGGATTTTGAAAGCTTGCCGATGGATGATTTTGAGGGCAGTCTTGATTTATCGCAGGATGATGAATATTCTAGCGATCGGGGGACCATTGCGGATTTGATGCAGGGACTCGATCCGGTGACGTTTCCCAGTTCTCAATTAGATCTTCAGTTAGACCCTCAGCTAGATTCTCAGCCGAAACCCATTGCGAATTCGCCCGTTGATGACTTGTTGCGTTTGGGCCAGACGTTGCAGGCGAGTGGAGATTTGACGGGGGCGATCGATGCCTACGGTCAGGCGCTGAAGTTGGACGGACAGGATGCCATGGTGTATGACGCGCTGGGAACGGCACTTCAGCAGTACGGCAATCTTCCCGATGCTCTGGCCGCCTATCGCATGGCGACAGAACTCGATCCCAATCTCGCCAGCGCTCAGCAGCATCTCGCCAATCTTCGACAGGGCGTTCCGCTGCAAGCACAGTCTCCCAATCAGCCGATCGCTCCGGCTCAGGCTGCGGTGTTTGGCAACGGTGCTAAGCCTAGATCCTCTGGAGCCTGGAAAAAACCTGCCTCTTTGGCAATTGCAGGTATTGCTGTTTTGGGCTTGGGCTTCGGCGCTGCGAATTTGACCGGGAAACCAAAATTGCCAGGTTCCACGATCGGCACTTCCACACAAGGCTCCAGCGAACCTGCAACTAATTCTGAAACCAAGGGCGATCGAGCGAATTTAATCAACCTGGCAACCCAAGCTCTGAATAAACAAAATCCTCGCCCTGCACAAGAGGCAATCACCGCTTTATTAGATCAAGGGGCAATTGTTGAAGCAAATACGGCCCTTGATGCAGTCACCCCAAAACAAATGACGATTCCGGGAATTAGCTATTTGCGGGGACGAACTTCTTGGCAACTCTTTCAGCAAGGCAATAAAGATTACAGCCCGATCGATGCCCGCAAAGCTTGGGCGATGGCAACGCAAGTGGATCCTAATAATTTGACCTATCAAAATGCGCTGGGCTGGGCTTACTATACTGAGAAAGATTATCCCCGTGCGACGGACGCTTGGACACAGATCTTGACCTTGACGAAGGGTGAAAAATCGAACGAGACCTCTGCTGCAAATGCGGGGCTTTCCTTGGTTTATTTGCAGATGTCCAAGACCGATCGGAAAAATGACAAAAAATTCCGCGCGGAGGCGATCAAGTTACGCGATCGAGTTTTAAAAAATCACCCGCAGGACTTTACTGATGAAGCACTAGCCCGAAACTGGCTCTGGACCGAAAAAATGATTGCAGATTGGAAAGAGGTCCGATCGCTTTAGGAGTCTGCGTAAAAATAAAATATCCGGCAAACCACCCCCTAGCCCCCAATTCTGGGGGAACATGAACTTCTGAACCCCCAGAATTGGGGGTTGGGGGCGGTTCGTCAGG
>JANMIS010000780.1:0-9726 GCA_031375925.1 Synechococcales cyanobacterium OTE_70_concoct_197_sub | reverse complement strand
TGTTTTGGTAGAGATTGAGGCGTTGAGAGGTCTGAAGATTGGGGGTGGGGACGATCGAAGAGTTGGCGGGCGGTGTGGGTATAGGTGGGGCAATTGTGGCAATGGGTGTGGTGGCTGAGTTCGGGGCAGGATCTGTTGCCGTGAATGCCGATGTCGCGCCAACAGGAGACCTGCGGAGGGGCGATCGGGCTGTTAAGGGTGGTGGAGTTGGGGGCCATCGGGTGAAGGGGATTTGGTGTTCAGGAGAAGGCAAAACTGGATTGGTTTGTTGTTTTGAAGTCCGATCGCACCTCTTGAGTAGAACGGACTTTAAAACGAGAGAGTTCGCGTTGGAGATCTTGTTCGGCGATCGTCAGTTCGCTAATCGCTGACTTAATCGCAACTAGGGCTTCTCCGGTTTCGTGGGAGGTGTTGCTAAGTTGAATCATGGATTCACTGATCTGGGTGGCGCTTTCGGCTTGCAGTTCCATGCCTTGATTGACGGATTCAAAGCGCGGAGTCAGGTCTTGAACTTGCTCGATAACTTGGCCCAACTGGCTGATAATCATGCCAACGTCGTTGACGCCTTGGCCGACTTCTTGACTGAATTTGTCCATTTCCATTACGCCTGTGGAGACGGCGGATTGCATTTCTTTGACCATTTGTTCAATGTCAATTGTGGCGATCGCAGTCTGGTCTGCTAAGCGTCGAATTTCTTTGGCAACAACTGAGAACCCAAGGCCGTATTCACCTGCTTTTTCAGCTTCGATCGCGGCGTTGAGTGACAACAAATTGGTTTGGTCTGCCACTTTAGTGATGGTGGCAACGATCGCATTGATGTTGTTTGCTTTTTCGCTAATGGTGCCGAGTTTAGTGGAAATAGACTGGGTGGAGTCGGCAAGACGACGCATGGTGCCTTCCATTTGGATCAGGTCTTCTTGGTTTTGGGTGGCGGTTTGGGCCGTGTTTTGAGAGAGGGCGGAGACGTTTTCCATGGTCTGGACGAGTTGGCTGGAGGTGGCGGCGATCTCTTGGGCGGCACTGGTGACTTGGTGGGTGGACGCGATTTGGTGGGTGATGCTGCCTTCTAGTTGGTTGCCCGATCGTCCAAGTTGAAGGCAGGAAGTGCTGACTTGGAGACTGGCCCGCTGGACTTGTTCGAGGAGGGCGTTGAGGGTGTGGGTCATCTTTTGAAAGGAAACCATGAGTTTGCTAATTTCGTCAGTGTTGCCCTTATTGCTGTCGTTGAAGTGATGGCTAAAGTCACCAACGGAGATGCGATCGGCGACTTGGATGACTTCATGAATCTGGCTAGAGAGCGACCTCGAAAGAATATAGGTTCCGACAATTGAAACTGTTATGGCGAGCATGGATGAGAAGATTGAAAGTCCTTTCATCCATGCAATGTCACTTTGATTAGAAATGATATTGCTGTCTAGATTTTTACGGCCAAAATCGATGAGTTCGTTGTTGATGCGATCGAATTCGGCGATGATGCCGGATGCCTGTTTGATATAGTCTTTAACAATCGCTTTAGTGACCGACTGGGGTGGCATTGCAAGCATTCGATCGCCTGCTAAGCGTAGGTCTAAGGCTAAGGTTAACATTTTCCGGAGGTGTGCTTTTTGGGCCTCATCACGGGTAGATTTCTGGGCTTTCTCGCTACTTTCCTTTAGCCTCTGCATATCCTGATTAATCAGTTTGATGGCTTCATTATCCGGCGTGAGAAGGTACCGCTTGATCCGTCGTTCTATATTCACCATGCTGACGTTCATGTCTTTGGTTTCAATAAGCAGGGTTTGGGTTTCCTCAACGCGCTGGAAGGTTTCCGAAATATTGTTGGCGTTGATCATCACAGCACTACTGAAAATTACAATTAGACCTGTGGTGACGGAATAGCCAAGGAGAACCCGATCGCGAATATTGAGCTTGCCAAGCATTTGGAGAGACCTATGGGAAAGGTGTGAAGATGGGGAAGATCTGAATAAATCGGCATTTTCTTATGAAGCTAGGTTGCCCAGCTTTTGAGTCAGCTTCACAGAATTAACACGAGAATTAGCACGGTTTTTTTGGACGTTGCGATTTTGTGAAGTTTGGGGCAGTCTAGAGTGTCTCCTAATGTGTGAGTTGAATTCAGTGGAAATTCTGTATGCTGCTGTTGTTGTTTAAAGTAGCGTCTCGGCATTATGCGATCGAGGCTAAACGAGTTTTGCAAGTGCTGCCTTCGACGATGTTGCAACGATCGGAGGTCAGTTTAAAATTTGATGTGTCAAATTGCCAGGTGGGAATGTTGCAGTGGCAAGCCGATCAGCAATTGGATCTGGTTCCTGTCATTGATTTATCGCAGTTACTAATGGGTGTGGATTGTTCAAATACGATCGGGACGCGCATTATGATGGTTCAAGATGACAGTGATGGTCAGGTTTTTGGATTGATGGCATCGTCGATGGTGGAGACTTGGAGCATTGATGATGATGGATGGAAATTGTCTCAAACGCAGCAGATTTTGATGCGAGACCAAACATTAATCTATGGCTTGTCAGTGAATCACCTTTTGGCTCAAGTGAGGAATTCCTGTGACCAGTTTGGCGTGCGAACCCTGGCTATGGAAGGCGATCGTGCAATTTCTCAAAACTAAAACAGTCAGGCGATCGGGTCATTGGCGGAGTCCAATCGGTATTTGGCAAAGGCGGTTTATTTGATGCCGGGTCATAAAGAGGCCTTGATGCTATTAGCGTTGTTACGCGAAAGTCAAGGCGACCAAAAGGGTGCGATTGCATTACCCAATCGAATCAAACGATCGGAGTAACTGCGCTAATTCGATCGCGGTAATTCTACAATTCATCGGGGTCAAGACCCAGTTCTCGGAGACGATCGGCAAGGCGTTTCGCCCTAGCTTCAGCATTTTCAGCGCGGAACTCAGCATTTTCAGTCCGGAACTCAGCATTTTCAGCCCGCCGACGTTCACTTTCAGCCCGTTCTGCTCCGGTGGGAATCACCATGCCGTCTCCATCGCACCACCTTAACCAAAGCCTGCTCACATTGCTCTCAAACATGCCTTCCCATAAGGTTAGCCCGATGCCGATGTCAGATAGCCAAATATAGTCGCCAGCGATCGTCAGGCTTTGAATCAGTTGCAGTTCTGAATTCTGGCCCGACGAGGAACGTCCAAAAACTTGAACTTGCGTTTGGTTCATCTCATCTTGGATGCGTTCGAGTGGGTCGAAAACGACGTAGTAACGGATGCCGATGAGGTTGTAACGGTCCTTTTTACTGAAGGTTTTGCCTTTGCGCTGGGATTTGCGACTGAGATTGATTTCGTCGCCTTCTTTGTTGGAGACGATTTCGATGCAAACCTCGGGAAGCTTGCCAAATTCCCATACAAAGTACGATCGGTTTTCTTTGGGGGTGTAGTCGTCGGGGTGCTGCACGCCCAAGCTGAGAAAGACATCGGGGACGATCGGATCTTCGTGGAGTTCGTAAAAGATGCCCACATTGGCTTCAACCAAAAACGGTGGTGTCAAGGTTGAGGAACTATAGACTGGCTCGACGAGAAGCCGTTGCTGTTGGGCTGATTGTAAATTATCCACAGGCAAATCGTCTTCGATCACTAAATGGCTGATGTCGATCCCGGTGGGCTTTTTGACGGTGCCTAAAAGTTGTGGAGTCATGGGCGCTTTCACCAAAATATTGGGCCAATATTCGATGCAACTATTATAAGCGGCTATAAGCGGCTATAAGCGGCTGACCCACCCCGCTAAATTCTTGTCTAAAATCTGGTCTGAACCATTAAAAACGGCTGTCCCATTATGAGAAACAACCGTTTAGACATCAGAAGCAAAGGACTGATGGATAAGACTTACTAATTAAACCAAATCAGTTAAGTCTAGGCCGATTTATAAAACACCCATGCTGGATAGTCCCAAAATTGCACCTGCACCAATGATGTGGCCAAGACTCGTAACACCCAGCATGGCACCATGGCTCATGCCCCCAAAGAAAGGACCACCGGGCAATGCCAAACCGACATTCTGCTGACGGATCGTGAGCTTCCCAATCACGATCGCCAACACGTTACAACCAATCATCACAGCCGCAACATTAGGACTCCACTCAATGGTCCGAACAGCAGCAAATAACATGGGTGACATAAAGGGGGACATAAAACATTCTCCTATCGTGGCTAAGCAAGTTTCTCCATTGTTCCAAAAAATCACAGATAGACCGATCGATCGATGCAATTGTTAACGTTGATAGGGGTATTTGTAAATATTTACAGAGTTTGTAAATATTTGTTTATCTCATAAATTCTTTTGGGTCTGGCTTGGCGTTGGTGCGGCGGTTTTCGGGAAATTCGAGGTTGTTGGGGTTGGGGGGTTCGTCGGGCATGAGGAAGCGGTTGCCCCAGCCGCCGTTGAGGTCATTTGGGTCTTGGGTAGGGGCTTGGGTGCTGCCCGTGGGGAGTTTAGCTTCGACGATTTGTACGATTTGTAAGAAGCGATCGTCTGCGCCCGATCGCCGGATAATTTCGGGGCTGAGGCTTTTTTGGGTCTTGAGTAAGTTCTGCTCAAGCTGTTGTAATGTGTCAGCTTTATCTCCGGGGGCAAGAGTCGCAACGAAAACCAGATTCTCAGCGGGTTTTAAATCTAATTTAAGTTCGCTTTGCGTGATTTGCCAGGACTCTTGGTATTGGCCGTTGGGAGCGGTTTGCCAGACGGTAAGGGGGACGGTCCAGTTGCCTTTTTCGACGGTGGTGCTGGCGTAGGCGAGGATGGCGTAGGTGGGCTTGGAGCCGAGGGCTTGGGAAACGGGGTTGGTGGGGTAAAGGTAGCGGACGGCTGCGACGCGAAGGGGGCTACGATCGGGGAAGTCAGTTTTGCCGATGAGGGTGTAGGTTCCTGGTTGATTCGTCGGTTGGACAGTTAGCTCGGCTTCGACCAGTGGCAGGGTTGTATTGCGATCGGCAAAGGGCAAGCTCGAACAGCTTGTAAGAGCTAAAACCCAAGGAGTTAATGATAGGTAGAACAGCTTTATCATGATACGGAGAGGGGGGGATTCGAACCCCCGTTAGGTGTGACCCTAAATCTGATTTCGAATCAGACGCATTCAACCACTCTGCCACCTCTCCAGAGGTTTGCAATAGCGAGGTTTCTTCGGCCATTACACAGATGCCTTAAATATACTACAGACCTGCAAATTCTGTCTCACCTGTGGAAAAAGTTGTGATGAAACCTTGATTTGGGGTCCACTGGACTGCCCCATCTCGGGCGAGGTGAAAGGTTGGGACCTTGTTTTGGTCTAGGGTTTGGGTAGTGGTGGGCCGGAGAGTCTTGCCGTAGACGATCGCGGCTTGAAGCGATAGACGATCGGGCAAGTATCCGCCGTTCCACCAAAGAATTGAATTTTCTGTGGGGAATTGTTCTGGGTTGAGACCTCTGGGAATTTGGTTGGCGAGGATCCAAGGCATTCGATTGGGGAGTTCTATTTTGAGAGCGATTTGCGGTTTGGCGGTTGATTTGGTAGTTAGGGAAATGGTTTGAACAGCGATCGGACCCAGTTTGAATTCTGGTAAATCACTAGCTTGAAGGATCTGACGAATGGGGAGCCGATCGTTTAAAGATTTTAGGGCTTCATCATCGGTTGGATGCAGTTGAATTAAAGTATCAATCTGGTTAATGCCTTGTTGTTGCAGAAAAGACGTGACGGTATTTTCGCTACTGCTTCGATCGCCTGTATTGATCAATAATACTTTGCCCCTCGCCTGCATGACCAATACGGGTTGTCGTGCAGTGGTCAGCGCTGTAATTTGAATTCTGGATTGCGCTTGATGCCATGCAGGAACAAATACGATGGATAACGCTACGATCGTCATTCCAGTAATCCAGTAGCGTTGTGAATCTTGCTGCTTTTCGCGTTTAAATAAGTGCATTGTGCTAGCGATCGTTAGTAACCCATACAGCACAATCAAAACCGCAAGAGATATTTTCCCGACTGCCCATTGGCTGCCGGGAAGCCTTCCGATTTGCTCGACGATCGCCAGCAAAGTTGCAATCGGTAAATGCAGCAGTCCTGCGGTGAAGCTGCCGACAGCGGGAACGATCGCAGCACACAAAGCACTGACCATTCCACCCAAGCTAATAATGCTAATCAAAACAGTGGTGATCACGTTAGCAGGAATGCTGTGGGGAGAGACTAATCCAAAACTATAAAGCTGTAACGGCAAGGTCCAAAGATAGGCGGCGATCGGAGTTGCAAATGCGGCAGCGATCGGGCTAGGCATCCAGTCAAGTCGTTTTTGTATGGGTTCTGAAGTAACGAGTAATCCCAAGGTCGCTAAGGCGCTGAGCTGAAATCCCAAATTCCAAATCCATAGCGGATTCCAAACTAAAAGCAAACTACTGGCAAACAATAGTGATCCAATGGGTTTGATTTTCTGGTCTACGACGATCGCCCCCAACACCGCAAAGCCCATCACTCCCGCCCGCAATATCGCAGGTTGTGCTCCCGCTAGCCCAATCAAAATCACGATCGCAACACTTCCTGCAATGGCTTTGACTTTTGGGGACGATCGGGCACAAATTGCGAGTACAACTGACAATGTTAACGACACTTGAAATCCTGAAGCCGCCAACGCATGAGACATACCAATCTTTGTAAATGCATCCTGCATCGCACTGGGTAAATCCACCGCGCGATTGCCCAAGACCATTGCGCTCAGCAGTAATCCTTCTTCACCAGGTAGCCCTAACATTTGCGCTTGCACGATACGCTGTTGTAGTTGCCACAGTCCCCAGCCTGTAGCAGGTTTGACGATTTCAAAATTATCTACAGTTAATCCAGCAAAGCAGCCTTCTATTGCTAAATACTTCTTAAAATCAAACCCGCCAGGATTTTGGGCAGGTTTCGGTGAGTAGAGTTTGCCCTTTAGTCGCACTTGGGTTCCCGGTGGAAAGCTGGGACGACGACCTACGATCGTGACATAGAGCTTGCCCTTGGCCTTATCCGGTGCAAGCGTCAGCCGTGAATTCAAATCCCCTGCGTCCAAGTTTTGAACCGTCAGCCAGAGCTGTGTTTTGCCGCTGCGGGTGGTGCGTGGAAGCGTGTCCACAGTTCCAGTGATATGAATATTAGTACGATCGATTACGCTAACATATCGGCTAATATCAAAATCAGTTGGCTGCGGCGTTCTAAAGCTGTACCAACCAATGGATGCGATGACGATCGCGCTAGCAATCATCCAAGTCTGTACTTGGAACTTTGCGGGACGCAGTTTGCGAAGGGTGAAACCGACGCAGGAGAAGGCGACTGCGGCAAGAATGCTGGTCCAGAGGGGCAATCGGGTAGTGAGCAGTCCAGCAATCCAGGCAATACACCACAATACGCCTGCATAACCCTGCATAACCCGTTCTCGCTGTTGACTTTAGTAAGCCTAAGATTCCCAATTTTTTATAAAACAGGACGTGCGACCCTAAGACAATCGACTCAAAACAAAATCACAAAGATTTTCCAGCGATTCACGAGACTCCGAAGCTGGAAGCCCTTTCAAATGCTCGATCGCACTTTTCGCATGGGATTTGGCTAACTCTCTTGATTTTTCAATGCCCTGGCTCTTTTCTACAATTGACAATGCCTGCTCTAGGTCGCCCTCTTCGGAGAATTCTCGCTCAATCAACGTTTTCAAGTAGGGCTGCTCTTCGATCGCAAACAGCACCGGAGCCGTCAAGTTCCCACTCTTCAAATCAGAACCCGCAGGTTTGCCCAGACTTTCCACGGAACCTGTAAAGTCCAAAATATCATCCACAATTTGGAACGCAAGTCCCCAGTGACGGCCATAGTGATACAGAGCCGTTGCCTCTTCTGAGTTCCAGTCGCTCAAAATAGCCGCCGCCTTAGCGCTATTTGCCACCAACGATGCGGTTTTGTAATAGCTCTTCTGAAGGTAAGCCTCTAACGTAATGTCCGTATCAAAACAGTTTAAGCCTTGCTGAATCTCGCCCTCAGCAAAGTCCTTGATCACTTCAGACAGAAGCTTTACCACTTCCAGACTGTCCAAATTCGCCAAATACCAAGATGACTGCGCAAACAAAAAGTCCCCTGCCAGTACCGCCACCCGATTTCCAAAGCCCGCATGAACAGTCGGCACACCTCGCCGTAGTTCAGATTCATCCACTACATCGTCATGGACCAAGCTAGCGGTATGAATCATTTCAGTAATCTCAGCTAGCCGACGATGGCGCTGCGTCAGGTCGCCTTTTGGCATTGTCGCGCGCGCTACCAAAAGTACGATCGCCGGACGCACCCGCTTTCCCCCTGCTCCAAACAATCGCTCAGCCGCTAAGTAAAGAATCGGGTGTTTTGCCCCGATTAGCTGCTTGAGATTTTCCGTCATAGCAGACAGATCGGCATCGACAGGAGAAAAAAGGGACATAACTGGAGCCATGGTGCGAACCGGAGGAGGATAAAGGTTAAAGAAACTTTACAGGTTCTTCAATTATTCTAAGCGATGGCGATCGTCCTTGGACTATTCCTGAAGGATCTTCCTTAAAAAATCTGAAGCCACAGAATTCTCTTCTTCGAAGTCCCCCTAATCCTTAATCCCTGTGATATTCTATATGTAAGGCTTTCAAAAACTGAAAATTTCTACCTCGACCGCAAGGCATGTGAGTTTTCCCCAACATATTCATTTTGGGAAAACTTGAAAAAAGCGCCTCGCGAGTTTTCGATTAGTGCGTTTCGATCTGTGGTAGCCACTAGGCGGATCAGATTTTTATTTAGCTAATCAAGGTATTGAATAAGGTCCGTACAGGTTGGTTTTGTGCTGCATAAATGTCTCGCGATCGTGGTCCCCCATGGTTCTGGAGACAGGTATGTCTGACGATCGAATGTAGGATGGCTGCTTTAAGGTGATTGATTCTTAGGATAATTGATGAATTCCAGGTTCTAGCTTCCATGCTCGAATCCACTTTTCTAGCAAATCTTGGGGGTCGCTTTTAAGCATTTGTTCTCAAATCTACTCAACCTAAAAATTGTTTTTGATAAGAGTGCGGTCTGGTTACGTCGGTGAGGAAGTGGGTTCTTTTGCTTACCCGGCAAAGTCTTTAGAAGGGCTGATGCTGTAGGGGTCTTTTTGGGGTTCCTGCGCTCTGTTCAGGCGGAGTCTTTCATGTGGAAAGCGCGAACGTTCACAGTTCTGCGTTGTTTTCCTTCGAGATTGGATGAGGTTTGCCATGTTTTATCAGGAGATGCCTGTCATGATTCCTGTGCTCGCCACAGGGTATCTAATGTTGGTCTATGGGTTGTTGGGGTTGGTTCAGCGACGGCGGATTTGAGGTTATTCTTAAATCTACTCACATCGCAGGGTTGGTCACACATGATAGTTGGTTTAAATCAGGGTCGCAATTGCCAGCCGAATATCCGTCGAGGATGAAGTGCTTGGGGTCGCGACTCTGATTTTGTTTTTAGGTCTGCACTACAGGTCTGCACTACTACAGGGCTAGGGCTTAATCTTGCCTTCTTTGATGAGGGCTTGATAGATGTAAGAAGCAGCATCAGCGCGAGTCGCAACTTTTTTAGGCTCTAGTTGAGTCACATTGGGTAAGACGATTCCTGCCTCAACCGCGCTACTAATCTTAGGTATAGCCCACTTCGGGATATCTTCCGCATCACTATACTTAATTAGGGCTTGGATAGGGTCCCCTTGGGGTTTGAGATTTAGACCTGTGGCGATCGCACTTAGCATTTCAAGGC
>JANMIS010000266.1:0-1380 GCA_031375925.1 Synechococcales cyanobacterium OTE_70_concoct_197_sub | reverse complement strand
GGTGGCTACCAAGCGCTGGCCAAAGCTTTGTCGATGAAAAATACAGATGTCATCGATTTGGTGAAGGCGTCAGGCCTGCGGGGGCGTGGCGGCGCTGGCTTTCCGACCGGGCTCAAGTGGACATTTTTGCCCAAGGACGTTACCGGGCCAATCTATCTCTGCATCAACGGAGACGAAAGCGAACCTGGAACTTTCAATAATCGAGTGCTGATCGAAGAGGATCCGCACCAAGTGCTTGAAGGGATCGTGATCAGCAGTTTTGCAACACGGACGACGACTGCTTATTTCTATCTGAGATACGAATACGGGCGATGCTATCGTGTGCTCAAAGACGCGATAGATGAGATGTACGACAACAACTTGTTGGGTAAGAATATTCTTGGGTCTGGGTACGACCTGGATATCCACTTGCACCGCGGCGCGTGCGCTTATATTTGTGGTGAGGAGACTGGCCTGATCGAGAGCCTCGAGGGCAAGCGCGCTTGGCCGCGAATCAAGCCGCCGTTTCCCGCAATCGAGGGTGCGTTTCGACGGCCGACGGTGGTAAACAATGTCGAAACCATGGCATGCATCCCGCATATTCTAAGCAAGGGAGCCGAATGGTTTATGACCATGGGCATCCCAAAAGATCCGAACAATCCACGCGATGCTGGTTCTTATGGCCCAAAGCTTTATTGCATAAGTGGGCACGTGAACAAACCTGGTCTTGTCGAGCTACCGATGGGGATATCCGCTCGTGATTTGATCGAAAAACACGCTGGTGGTGTTTGGAAGGGGCGCAAGGCAAAGGCGGTTGTGCCTGGTGGAATTAGTATGGGTTTCATGAGCGAAAAAGAGCTCGATACGCCGCTTGATTTTGCAGGCCCGGGACGCGTCGGCTGCTTGGGGCTAGGTACAGCCGCTGTGATTGTGATCGACGATCATACGAGCATGATTGATGTACTTTACAACGCGTGCAGGTTCTTCGCGCATGAGTCCTGTGGCCAGTGTACACCTTGTCGAGAGGGAACCGCTTGGTCAACAAAGATCCTTGAGCGAATTCGCGAGGGGCGTGGCAAACTGAGTGATATTGACGTGTTGTTGGAAATTTCGTCGTCGATCGGAACGATTCCAGGAACAACGATTTGCGGCCTAGCTGACGGTGCCGCTTGGCCGATGAAGACCGCGATCAACAAATTCCGACCCGAGTTTGAGGAGTACATCAAAAGCGGCAAGAAGTGCGAAAGCACAACGTTGGCGGGAGCCCATTAGCGACAAAGTAGAGCAGTTATCCCAACTGCTCAAAGGAACAGAGAGTAGAGCGGTTGTCCCAACCGTTTTGAAATGACCTCGGAACGATTAACCATCGTTTTACCATGAATCACAACGATTGAGACAATC
>JANMIS010000774.1:0-1478 GCA_031375925.1 Synechococcales cyanobacterium OTE_70_concoct_197_sub | reverse complement strand
GGTGAGCAATGGGTGTTGGTTCATTACAACTTCTAGGACAGCATCAAGGCGATCGTCCGAGACGGTTGCTTTCATTGCACCATTGCAAGAAACGAAATCGTCGCCGATCGCCTCTAGCAAAGCGGCATTAAGAAAAAACTTTCCACCATCTGCGCGAGTAGGAGATGCATTGAGAATCCAGCCCTCGGCGGCTTGATGAATTCTGAGATGATTGTCTGGAGTGCGGGCGATGCCGTTTCCTTCGGTCCAGTCAGCGATGAACGATCGGACATTATCCACCGTTTTCAAATCCACTGATTGTTGCGTCAACGTCTCGGTTGCATCAAAATCTCTGGGCATGAGTAGCCCTTGTCTGATATCACCGTCTGCCGTGGTGAAATGAACAAAGCGTCCGCCATTGAAGGCAGAATGAGATTACCCGTACAGACCTGGCGCTGCTCCCGGCTTTCGGCTTGGTTAATATCAAACAACGCATAGGGACTGATACTGATCGTATTCATTGCCATAGATGCAATTTGCCAATGATGATTGGAATTGTCTTTAATTTGAGAGAGTGGAATTTTGATACGTTGCGCTCCATCGGCCACTAGGACGTGCAATTTCCAATCGGAAGCAGCAGCAGGGTTAGTGCTTTGATGGGCTTTCTTCACGTCCTCAATGACGCCATAGAGGGTAGTTCGACCGGGTTCGGGTGTGGAGAGAACGATCGGTGTTCCGGTGGGGTAGGTTCTGAGGGTTGTTGCGACGTTGAGGACTTGTTCGCTCAGTTTTCCAGAGAAGCGATCGGCCTTTTCTGGATCGCGATATTTCTGAGTCACGCGGTCTTCGTAAATGTCTGCGGATTCTTGGAGCGATCGGACCTTTGCCGAAACCTGTTGTCGTGCGGTAATTTGAACGATATTACGATCGTGCATTTTCAAATCATCGACCTGCTCTAATCCTAAAGTTTCGCGAACAGCATTGACGACCTGAAGCTGAGTCAGGGGTTTGTGAGTACTTTTGACATCAATGACTTCAATGTGAACTGCACTAGCAAAAGGACCGGGCCGATCGCCGATAGCAGGTTTGAATTCCATTTGAGCGATCGTTTTTGCATCCAGGTCCAATCTCCCCGCTTCGAGCTGGTTGTCACCGATCGCTTGTTGGGATTCGATGAGCGATTTGTAATGGTTTTCGATCGTGGCATAGAGTTGCTCTTGGTCTGCCAGCGGAAGAATGGGAATGCGTCCTGTAACTTTTTCAATGAGCGCTGTGGGTGTGACGATTTCAGCCTTTCTCAATTGCTCTAGGGAATTGCCTAATGCGGCATCCAGTTCATAATCATCTGAGAGTAAATCCATCACGACCTGTTCGCCGTAGGGATTCATAAAATCGACGACATCGGTGAGTGAAAGATTAGATTCCCTTGCAGCGGTGGTGTTGGCGTTGAGGAAGGCCATCTTCTTCATGAGGATCGCGCCGGGACGCTTTTCGGCTGG
>JANMIS010000254.1:0-2826 GCA_031375925.1 Synechococcales cyanobacterium OTE_70_concoct_197_sub | reverse complement strand
CAAAATCCCACCTTGCGCGTTAAACAACTCGGAAAACAGCTCAGCATCGGTCGAGTCCCCCTCATCTACCATTTTCTCTAAGGCGGCGATCGCCTGAGGTGCTTTGCCCTCGGCCGCATCGCATCGAATCATGGCCAGACTGGCTAATTTTTTGATCTTGAGGGAACTTGGGTCGGAGACCTGTATCTTTGACACATCGCTAAATTTGGCCCTTGCTTCCGGAATCTGCTTATTTGCCAGCAACGCTTTGCCACCTAAGTAGCTTCCGTTAACCTTGAAATCATCGAAGGGTGACGAAGCGAGGACACTGAAGAACCGCGCAGCTTGATCCGGGTTGCCGGTTGAAATCGCCAATTCGCCAAGCTTCTCCGATGCGAGATAAAAAAGGTGCGAGGTGGCATTGGATTTTGCCCACTCAAGCAACAACTTACTTGCCGCCGCCGCGTCTCCTCTGCCGCGTTGAGCATTGAGCGCCGTGATATAGCCTTTGTAGAATTGATAGTCCTGTTTGATTTCATCGGACTTTAGTGACGGCACATCGATTTTTCGAAATTCTTCCATGGCCTGATCGATTTGCCCCTGAACAATATAATCCTTGGCACGAATTAGCGGCTGAGGCTCGCCATCGAAGATAACGCGACTTATCTGATTCGTGTCGAAATTCTGTTTCAGCTCACCCTTTTCGAGCACAACCTTGTCGCGAGTTCGTTCAACAATCTTACCAGTTGCCGCAACACCCTTGAGCGGGAAGACTTTGTCCTGGGCCCTAACTGGGCAGAGCGTCGATGACGTTGCCGCGATTACCAGGGCTGCTAGACAACTTAGATGCGAACGACTTAGATGCGAACGACGGCGGGATTTAAAATGCATGGAAAGCTCACTTGAGTGCTGTACTGTTGAAGAGTGTTTCGAGGGCGCGTTTTTCTGACAAAAGAACTAAGACTTGAACTCAAGCAGGCCTGAAACGGGTTTGCCGAGTTCTTGCTGAAGTTCGCGAAGGAGTTTCTCAAAGCCCGAACGAATCTCGTTCGAGCCCAGTTCCGGATACGTCTGGTAGGTTTCGCGGATTTTGCTGAGCGCTTTCTCGAGTCCCAGCTTTTTCTTTTCGGCGGTCGTTTCGGCTAGCGCAATCAAGCGAAAGCCCTTTGCAATGTTCAAGCGAGCTTCAAAAAAGATTTCCGTAAAGTCTGAGACTCGGGCAGCGGTGACAGTGCTTATTTTGCCCCATCCCCAAATGATGTTCGCTTTTTTCGCGTTGGGTTCGGCCCCGTAGACGGCCTTCTTCAACAAGTCGACATCCTTGCCTTGTGACCAAGCCTGAAGGTTTCGTGCCGCCTCGACTTGGATTGTAAGTACATTCGGATTGGCAGTGAGCAAACGTACATACAAAGCATGCGCTTCGTCGTATTTTCCAGCACCGCTTTTTGCCAAAGCTAATTTGAATTGAACGTCTTCGGGTTTGCGCTTGGCCGCGACCAGTTCTTCGATAGGTTTTGCGGCGATTTTACTAAAGGCAGCTTCAGCGATCACCATCAATGCCTTTCCGCTTGCCGATTGGGTCGGATCTTTCAGCATTTGTGTTGCGGTAGTAAAAATCGAACTTCCGGCTGAATCCAGGATTGCAATATCTGAACTGACCTCGACCAGCTGCTGAATGAGGACGCCAAACGCGGAAGCCAATTTAGCTTTATCCGCTGGGGTTTTACATGCATCGAGTTTTGCCACCAACTTTACGGCCAAGTTGTTCAGCGAATTTGTCAAAAGAGAATCGTCACCAGCGGATAGTCCTTTCATTTTTTGCACTAGTTGCGAGACGCTTTCCGAACTCAAGGCTTGTGTGCCATTACCCGCCGATTGGACCATCGCTTGGAGCTTAAGCCGATGAGCTTCGAGCTTTACGTTGGCATCCAAATCCGCGGTTGAATTGGCCAATGCGATTGCGCCTTTGCCTGGCGCGTCGACTACCGCCAATGCTTCGGCGATTCGATCTGACGTTAGGTAGATACTCGCTAAAGTATTCACGCCGCTGATCACGTTCTTGTCTGCTTTGTCGGCAACGATGGCGTCCCAAGCCGATTTTAAAAGCGCCTCCGCCTTCTGTTTCTTGTCTTTGTCCTCGGGTGTTTCCTCGGTTTTATTCTTTCGGTGTTCGAACGCCGCCTGCTGGTAGTCACCCCATAAGATTTGTCCCACCAAGCTGGCACTGCTACCGCCGCTATTACCCTTTCCAATGGCTATATGCTTGAGTGCATCGTCGTTGCGTTTGTGAATCAAGTCTAATTTGACAAGCAGGTCGACCGCTTTCTTGGCTTCATCTGAAGCGGGATCGATCGCGTTCAGTTGAGTCGCAAGAGTTTCTAGAGGACCGACGAAGGTCAGTTGTCGATCCGATGGAACCTCGCAGACTATTTTGCCAAAGCCAATCAAAGCGAATTCGCCCGACTTTAGTGCTTTGTCCGTTCCTTTTCCCGAGACCAACAGCTCCTGCGATAGTGCAATGGTTTCCCAAAATTGATCCGTCTTAAGATGCAAATAGGCTAAAAGGAACTTTGCATCTAAAAGCTCATCGCGTGAGTCGGTGTCTCGAAACATTCGAAGCCCGCGCTGATAAAGTTCAATAGCTTGTTTTCTGTCCCGCGAGGCATTGTCTTCAATCGATTGGATGTTGGCTTGAATCGACTCTTTTTCGTTTGGATCGGCAGCTGCGAGTTGTTGCTGCAACACCGAAAGAGTCGACTCGCTCGATTCAGCTCGATCGAGTCGCTCACGAGCTACCTTAATGGTGTCAGCCCACGCCTTCGTGGTTGGCAGCGGCGCCGCGGCGGT
>JANMIS010000248.1:0-1423 GCA_031375925.1 Synechococcales cyanobacterium OTE_70_concoct_197_sub | reverse complement strand
GGGTGGTCCGTCCATTTAATCGCCGCTTTGACCAGGAATATGTTGTTGTCCCCACGGTCGTGGGAGTGGTCCGCTGAGGCGATCGTATATGCGTCGGTGAGCGATGGTTGTCCCCACGGTCGTGGGGGTGGTCCCCAAAATAATTTCGGCTACTGGATCGGTGACGGAGTTGTCCCCATGTTTATGGGGGTTTATTATTAATCTCATTAATTTCAAGACAAAATCATGAACACGATCGCACAATGACTCCAAGCATTTGAACAGAAAGACTACGCGCAAACCCATGAAATCCTCATATCCTTCGCTCGATCGGGCAACGATCGTCAGCACAGGCTATGCCAATTTTCCAGGAGACAAAGCCTGTGCCAATGAGTTACGGGAAGAAGCCAGTCGGATTGGGTTTAAGCACGCACCAGTCTCCTACTGAACCACCTGAGGCTGTTGACGGAAAACGTTTTCCGTCAAATCAAAATTGCACTTTTTAGGTAGCACTAATCCAAATTCTGTTCACATAACCCAAAGAAAGAACGCAGCAATCCCAATAGAATCGACATCTCCCCAATCCCATGTAGCAGCGACTCCGACACCACACCATTCACCTCCAGCCGATAAAACTTCCACCCCTCCCCGTTCGTCACAATGCCATAGATCGTCACCGATCGCCCCAACTGTTGATTCGTCCATTGGCAAGCCTGCATCTCCACCAGACATTGTGCCGTACCCTGCTCAAAACCATCTTTCTTCGCCTCGATCGCACAGACATAAGGTGCTTCCAAATACCCGCGCCGCTGGGCAATCAAATAATCAGCATTCCCACAAGTCTTTTCACCCTCCAAATAAGCCCCCTTCCAAACCTTCAACCGCTCAAACCCCTCCAGCCCCTCTTCACAAATGGCATCAATCAACAACGTCTTAGACACCTCCAAACTTTCCAAGTCAAACCGCTGGAGCCGTTCTAAACGCTGCCTAAAGAAATCACTAATCAAGACGGGTTCAGCATCGATCGACCAGCGGACCAGTTCAACCAGCCCCAGATGCTTAAAAGCCTCTTTGTACGTGAAACTCAAAAAACTTTTCTTGCGTTCTTGAATTACCTGAGTCATAGAGATTCTCCTGTATTGATAGAACGGACCCACCGATTACTGAGCCACCCCAGTTTCCAAAAGTGCTTCCAAATCACCCATCATTTTTTCAAGGCGACGGCGTTTCTTGGGATCGTCCCACAGCTTCGCACGCTTAACCCGGCGATGAATATCATCGAAGCGCACTTTGAAATCAACAGGATCGCCTTCAACACTCTCACCCTCCTCAGCCCGAACGATCGCAATCTCTTCCTTAATCGCAGAAAGCGAAAGCTCCTTCGTCACCGCTTGCTTAAGTAGTTTCTTCCGTTTTGCCTCATCCTTGACCTGTGCGATCGCCC
>JANMIS010000198.1:0-2775 GCA_031375925.1 Synechococcales cyanobacterium OTE_70_concoct_197_sub | reverse complement strand
ATCCGCCCACGATCGTCACCGTTTCCCCCGGAATCGGCAAGCCCAAATTCTCTAAAAAAATTCCAAAAAAAACAGCCCAGTAGCCGTACTTCTGGGCAATCTGCTCAATAACCTCAGGGGAAAGAAACTCAAATGACATTGGACAAACCTTTACAAAGCTTCACTGTAATCATTGCTTGCCATCCAACAGACTGTCAATGCCAGAAACCCTCATATCAATAAGTCTTGACGGGCGATCGTAAGTAATGGACTAGAGCATCTAACCCCAACCGATAACTGTCAGCCCCAAAACCGCTAATCTGCCCAACGGCAACGGGCGCAATGTATGAGTGGTGTCTAAATTCTTCGCGCCTATGTATGTTGCTCAAATGCACTTCAACTACAGGCAGAGCAATCCCAGACAAAGCATCACGCAGTGCAACACTGGTATGCGTGTAGCCGCCTGGGTTAATCAAGATTCCGTCGCAGGAACCGATCGCGCCATGAACAGCATCAATCAGTGAGCCTTCATGGTTAGACTGCAAAAATCTAATCCCAACACCCAAGTCCTGAGCTTGCATTTCTAGCCTGATGTTGATGTCATTCAGTGTCTGCGAACCATAGATTTCAGGCTCTCGCTGACCGAGAAGATTCAAGTTCGGACCATGCAAGATCAAGACATTCATAAATCAAATCTATCCAAGTAACCAGTCACTGAAAATTAATACCGAGGTCGATCGACCGGAATGGGGATTAATTCAGGCTCAACCTCAGGACCCAGTAACGAGTCAATTATTTTCTGAGCGAGTTCCTTTAGCCTATCCAGCAGCGCGTCAATGAAATCCATGAACAGACCTCTTTATTCGTATAGCCTGAATTAAGCCTCCAACTCACACGCAGCTAGAAAACATTTCTAACTGGCTAAGAAGAGAAGACGATTAACCCAATCTTAACAAGCAAACGTAGTAAAGCCAAGCGGTAATCTGTGGAACTTTTACTACGACGTTATCTATCATAACTAATTCTTTACATATTGCAAGGTCGGTTAATACGAATTATGTCAGTTTATACGACTTGCCCTGCTGCCAAAAGCTGACGGCGCAGTAGATCCAAGGCTGTACCGATGGTCACAGTCCTGACCCACTCTCGACCCCGATCGCCGAACCGATAGGGCATCGCAGTCACGCCATTCGGGCCTGCCACTCCGATGTACACCAGTCCTACAGGTTTTTCCGTGCTGCCGCCACCGGGACCTGCGATGCCTGTAACACTTAGGCCCCAGTCTGTCCCGAGCCGATCGCGAACACCCATTGCCATCTGTGCAGCAACGGCTTCACTAACGGCTCCCTGTGTTTCTAACATCTCAGGATCCACGTCAAGCAGTGAGGATTTCACGCAGTTGTCATAGGCAATCACACCACCCCAAAAGTAAGCCGAGCTACCTGCGGCGGCTGTTAAAAGCTGACCAATTCCTCCCCCTGTGCAGGATTCAGCTACTGCTAATGTTTGGCCCTGTGCGGTCAAAATCTGACCCACGACGCTTCCCAAAGAGTCTTCATCTGCACCATAGCAATCAATGCCGCCGATCGATCGCAGTTCTTTTTCCACAGGAGTAATTAAAGCAACGGCCTCAGCTTCGGTCTTGGCCTTGGCTGAAA
Organism: Synechococcales cyanobacterium OTE_70_concoct_197_sub; assembly: GCA_031375925.1. Lineage (GTDB taxonomy): Bacteria > Cyanobacteriota > Cyanobacteriia > Leptolyngbyales > Leptolyngbyaceae > JAAFJU01. The sequence goes on along the minus strand of JANMIS010000198.1, from coordinate 1,138 downwards.
TCCGCAATTTCACTTCGCCTTTATTCGCGTAGGGGGCCACAGTTGGATTCGACTGATCTAGATAGACACTCGCACGTTCAGCTAAAGACGATTCCGAAACGCCCCAGAATCTCAACGTCCGCGAAATAATCGTCTCACTAGCCCAGCCCTTCGATCGCAGCAGCGGCACCGCCGTATCCTGCCACATGCGTTTCATTTCAGTCGGCACACCCGGAAAGGTTAAGAGTAAAACATTGGGCCTAGGTTCCCAGATAATGCCGGGAGCGGTGCCGATCGGGTTAGGTAAAATATCTGCGCCATTTGGCCGAATGGCTTGTTTGCGGTTGTTGTCGGTCATGTGCCGACCCCGCAGACGAAACTTTGCGGCAATATCTTCGACTACAGTAGGGTCTTCGATGAGTTCGACCCCGAAGGTGTGAGCGATCGTCTCAGTTGTCAGATCATCTGGAGTCGGACCTAGACCCCCGGTGAAAATAATTAAATTTGACCGATCGGCGGCGGTCTTAATCGTCTGGCTCAGACGATCGGGATTATCGCCAACGGTGGACTGGTAGTAGTGCGCGATGCCGAGTTTCGCCAACTCCTTAGCCAAATATTGAGCATTGGAGTTCAGAATATCTCCCAGCAACATTTCTGTTCCCACGCTGATCACTTCAGCCACGATCGTCGTCATGCTCAATTCCTAACAAAAAACAACCCGTCAACAAAAAGCTTAGCCGAAAAAGCTAAGCCCACTCAATCAACATGATGGCTCAAGGTGCTGAGCGACCTACTGAACCTGACGGGAAATTTGCCAAACGCGCCAAGAAACCAGGCTCAAAACCACCGTTGCTACAGCCGCATACGCAAATCCACTGGGCAGTCCCGAAAACGCCAACGCCAGACTCCCCACCCACACGGTTAGAGAGTAGATGAATAGAACCGTTCGACGATGAGAGAGTCCTGCTTGCAAGAGTCTGTGATGAAGGTGACGTTTATCTGCAATGAAGGGAGACTTTCCGCTCCGCAAACGGCCCAATATCACCGCTGACATGTCCACGATCGGGACCGCCAAAATCAAAGGCAATAGCACAGCTACCGTCGTCACACCCTTAACGAGTCCGATAACACCAACCCCAGCTAATGTGAAGCCCATGAA
>JANMIS010000184.1:0-6187 GCA_031375925.1 Synechococcales cyanobacterium OTE_70_concoct_197_sub | reverse complement strand
AAAGATCACAGCCAACAGAAGACTGCCGAAGATTAGAAGATTTTTTTGGGCTGGAGTCATGGTGTTGACACCCAATCCGTACTTCAAATTCTCCTTAAATCCCGAAGCCTTCCCGGCACGTCCAATATTGTTGAAGCGAGGCTTAGGGGCATCGCAGACGGGACATTTCCACCTGTCTGGAAGGTCAGGAAAGGCAGTCCCTGCTTCAATCTTGCTGCGCGAGTCGCCCTTACTAGGCTGGTAAGTGTAGCCACAGGAAGCGCATTCGTAGTTGTCTAGGACAAGTTCGATCGGCGCGGCTGAGACGGCAGTTTCGAGACTGGCAATCGCAGGGCTAGCAACTTCAGGAGACGCTTGGTCTGAATGTTCTTGACTCATGGTCAGTTTGGGGAATCTTAGACTTTGTAACAGAACTTATTATGGCATGGTTGGGGATAGTCCACACCTTGTCGCTTTCCTCGTCATTTTCAGAGATGGATTTGAGTCAATTGATCGCTTTGGGAAAAACCAATCCCAAAATTGCATCACCAATACTGTTTTTTCCGTCTGGGACTGTCTATAATGCTTTACGTAGTCTAAATTGTGTTTTAGAGTTTTAACCTGAGAGTTGCACTGCCCACTCCTGGAAAAAGTTTTAAAGCCTTCGCGTATGAAAAGGCGGCTTCCCAATGTTTGTTTTAACAGGCTATGAATATTTACTTGGGTTCTTGCTGGTTTGCGGGTTCGTGCCTGTGTTGGCGCTGACCGCCTCAAAGCTCGTCCGCCCGAGTCGGCGTGGTCCCATCCGACGGACCACCTATGAGTCCGGGATGGAGCCTATGGGCGGCGCTTGGATTCAGTTCAATATTCGTTATTACATGTTCGCCCTCGTTTTTGTGGTGTTTGATGTGGAGACGGTGTTTCTGTATCCTTGGGCCGTGGCGTTCAATCAGTTGGGTCTGTTGGCCTTTGTGGAAGCCCTGGTCTTCATCGCGATTTTGGTTATTGGTTTGGTTTACGCTTGGCGCAAAGGAGCACTGGAATGGTCATGAGTTCTGAGAAGACGGCACTGGTCACGAGTCCGGTAACAAATCCAGTCGATCGCCCCACAGTGACACAGGAATTGTCAGAAAATGTGGTTTTGACGACGGTGGATGATCTCTATAATTGGGCCAGACTGTCGAGTTTGTGGCCTCTTTTGTACGGCACGGCCTGCTGCTTTATTGAGTTTGCGGCTTTATTGGGGTCTCGGTTTGACTTCGATCGCTTTGGCTTAGTGCCCCGATCGACTCCCCGTCAAGCGGACTTAATCATCACAGCGGGAACCGTCACCATGAAAATGGCCCCTGCCTTGGTGCGTCTCTATGAGCAAATGCCCGAACCCAAATATGTGATTGCTATGGGAGCCTGCACTATTACGGGCGGGATGTTTAGCGTAGACTCTCCCAGTGCAGTGCGTGGTGTAGACAAGCTCATTCCTGTGGATGTTTATCTTCCCGGCTGCCCACCTCGTCCTGAAGCGATCATTGACGCAATTATTAAGTTGCGTAAAAAAATCTCCAATGAATCGATGCAGGAGCGCGTCTTTCAGCGTCAAACCAACCGCTACTACAGCACCACCCACAACCTCAAGGCCGTCAAGGCAGAAGTGACAGGTGAGTACCTACAAGCTGCAACTCGTCAAGCGCCGCCTGCGGAGCTGATGGAAGCGATGGGTCTGCCAATGGATTCTGTTGGTGAACTGGAATCTAGCAAGGTGGAGGCTTAGATCGTGGCAGAAGAAGCAAAGGTTGAGAAAGTTGCTGAAGCAGCGGCGATCGAAGTGGTTGGGACTGTTTCAAAATGGTTGACTGACCAGGGCTTTGACCATGAGTATTTGGGGTTAGACGCTTCTGGGGTCGAAATCATCAAAGTTGAGCCAGACTTTTTGGTTCCCTTTGCTAGCGCGCTGTACGCCTATGGCTTTAACTCCTTGGCCTGTCAGGGCGGCTATGATTCCGGGCCTGGGGCTGATTTGGTGAGCTTTTATCACTTGATTAAGGTTCAGGATAACTGTGTCAAAACCGAGGAAGTCCGTTTGAAGGTCTTTTTGCCGAGAGCTGAACCTAAGGTGGCTTCGGTTTACTGGATTTGGAAGGGTGCGGACTGGCAAGAGCGCGAAACTTTTGACATGTACGGCATTGTCTATGAAGGCCATCCCGGACTGAAGCGGATTTTGATGCCGGAAGATTGGGTTGGCTATCCTTTGAGAAAGGATTACGTCTCGCCTGATTTTTACGAGTTGCAGGATGCTTACTAGCTGACAATCCTGATGAACCACCCCCCAACCCCAATTCTGGGGGGACATGAATTTCCGAGGCCCCCAGAATTGGGGGTTAGGGGTGGTTCGCAAGACACTCCACGCAAATTGCAGATTTTAAACTATGAACCCCGAAACCCCCAGCGCCACTGAAATCGTCGAACTAGCCCCGAGCTATACCCTGGCGATCGTCGTTGTCCTCATTGGTGCTGCGATCGTCCCCTTACAGCTTTGGGTCGGTGGAATCGTAGCATTGTTTGGCGGCTTCCTACTCTTGCAAAGTGCCCTACTCCGACTACGATTCACTGAGACTCATCTCGATGTCTATCGCAGCGGCAAGTTGATTCGGAGTTTTCCCTATGCGGAGTGGAGCCATTGGGAAATTTTTTGGCAACCTATCCCAATTTTGTTCTACTTTCGTGAAGTAAATAGCATTCACTTTCTACCTATTTTGTTTGACCCTAAAATGCTTCGCCTCCTCCTCACCCAGCGATGCCCGCAACTGCCCGAACCCATTTAAATCTAAATTCTAAGTCCAATATTCTAAATTCTAAACTCAACATGTCCGACGATCGCACCTCTGAACTCAACGCCCAAATCGCACAACTCGAAGCCAAACGCGATCGTCTCCAAACCGAAATTGCCGAGTCCCAGGATTATCTTGCGCGCTTCATGCAGGATAGTCTGGCAGACCTCGATCGTCGTCGCCAAGCGCTCCAACTTACCGTTGATCAGCTTGAACGTCGTCAAGCTCGCATTCAAGAAGAGATGAAAGGGACATTTTCTGGGAGTTCTCAAGAAATTGCCATTCGGGTTCAGAGTTTTAAAGATTACTTAACAGGCAGCCTTGAAGATTTGGTACTTGCCGCTCAAAAATTAGATCTAGGTCGCCCAGAGCCGGAAGTTTTGCCGGCGACTCCAGCGGCGAATCTCGTAGATGAACCGCTAGAAGAGCCGCAGTTCGCCAAAACCGTCTACGAGCAGCAGACCGAAAAAATTCGCGCTGTAATCCGGATTTTTCGCACCGAGCCTGACTACTATGGTCCTACTTGGAAACTTCGTCGTACCTTTGAATCGGTTCATGCCGATCGGATCAATGACTGGTTTTTTACCCAAGGGGGACGAGGTTCATTAAAATCTCTAGGATCCCGACTGCAAAATATCCTCGTGGCTTCTGCGGCGATTTCTATTCTCTACAATATTTATGGTGATAAACTGCGGCCCTTGGTTTTGGCAAACTCGCCCGATCGGTTAGGGGAATGGCGGCGAGGATTACAGGATTGTTTGGGATTGCGGCGGGATGACTTTGGGAGCGATCGGGGCGTGATGTTATTTGAAGTGCCGGAAACAATGGCAGCGCGCGCCGAGCGACTTCAACAAGAGGGCAAGATGCCTTTGATTTTGATTGACGAAACAGAGGATCTAGTCAGCCTTGCATTGCTGCGATTTCCCCTGTGGTTGGCCTTTGCCCCCGACTTACAAAAACTTCCCTACGCCACCCAGCCCGGTACTCCGAACTATTTCTAAACCAATCCCAAACTCAAAATTCCCACAATTTTTTCAACCTGACTCAAGAAGTACTCCGTCAAATCAACACTCACCACGTTTCCTTCCAAGCTCATAAATTTCCAATTACTACCCGTCGTTACTGCGCCAAAAATAATCGGCACCTCATTGTTGCGCTGCTGATTGAAAATTTGTGCGGCCACCATTTCTGCCATGCATTGTCCTAATCCCAACTCAATGTTTTCATTTTTTGCTTCAACAATGGTGATCACTGGGACGGAAATCAGAAGCTGCTGCGACGATCGGCTCACCATAGAATCACAAAACCCCGTCAACCCACGCGCCTGATCCACCGAGAATTCCTTACCAGAAAAGATGCTAACCCGATCGGGATATAACCGCTTTAGCTCCCAGAGAATCGGCGCAATGATCGTTTCCGATGGTCTACGACCGACCAAAGGTCATCGGGATTTTTCTGAGTTGATAGCCAGAGCGATCGAGGTATTAAATGCAAGGGTTTCCCGTAAGTAGTCACTACTGTGAATATCCGCAATATTTGCAAACAGATTCGGAGATTCTACAACTGAAATATTCAGCTCAGTTTTGACCTTTTCAATATCGAACTGACTGTAAGCCATGCTCTACTCCAAAAGATAGATTTCAACGTAGAGTTCTATTTTAGTGCGCATAAGTCCGATCGACTGATCACTAGAGGCGAGTCCGTGCGATCGTCTGGGTACTTTAGAATCGATCGGAAGAAATCTCGTTCAGCAATCTCGTTCTTGAGGAGAATTATCTGTGAATTATTTTTCAACATTTACCGCGCTACTGAAAGATCGACAAACTTTTTTAGAAGAGATTCATCAAGGTGTTCAACTTAAAAATAAAATCTCTGCTTTGTTAATCTTTAGCTTTTTGTGCTTTGCGACTTATGGGGCAATCATTGGGTCTTTTCATAGCCCCTTCCAGGCCATGTCTTCTATGGTGAAGCTGCCTGCGTTGTATCTAATTACTCTGATAGTTTGTTTGCCTGCGCTCTATATTTTTAATGCACTCTTTGGTTCACGCAAGACCTTGGCCCAGCATTTTACCTATGTGTTGAGTGCGGCGGCGGTGATTGCACTCTTGCTGTGTGGATTTGCGCCTGTTGTGTTGTTTTTCTTGATGACGCTGAGTGTAAAAGAGTATTCGTTTTATCTATTGATGAACGTTTCTATTTTTATGGTGACAGGAATTTTTGGCGTATCGTTTTTGTATCAAGCCATGCGACCCATGCCGGGAGAAAATGAAGTCGCTGACACCGTGAAGATTCGGAATCAAATTTTACAGTTTTGGTTGATGCTGTATGGGTTTGTGGGAAGTCAATTGGGCTGGACGCTGCGGCCATTTTTTGGATCACCAGGGAGTTTTGAGATTTTTAGGCCGAAAGACGGAAACTTTTTAACGGGGGTCTTTCAGGCGCTGGGGCATGTGTTATCCGGTCGGTAGATATTCAAGTTATGAAGAACTCCCTATGCAGAATGATGTTGCGACGTTAGAAATTACGCCTTATGAACTGGAGAAAGTCTGTGGGCGTGAGGTGAATGATCTGTTGATTGGTGGGATTGTGGGCGGGGTTTTACGATCGTCCGCCCTCAGCAATCCGACAAAATGTTTCTCGCTCTTTGTTATGGAAGTCGCTATGTCGGGACTTTTATTTGTGTTTACGGTTCCTCTGAGTTTTGCAATAACCCGTCATATCAATCTCCAGCAAGAATCAGGAGAGCGAATTTTTGTGGGAATAACGATCGGTATTGCGATCGGTTTGATTGGACTTTGGAATGCTTCGATGGTGCTGCGATCGAAACCATTTAAAATGCTGATGCGATTGCTTGATGAGGTCGATCGGTTCAATGAATTGATACGGGCAGTAGCTGTGGTCGATCTGTTGGATGGTGTTCAGCCCGAGTCTCGTCATTTTGAAAACCGCCTTGAAATCATCCATGCCTTAAGTGTCACGCGGGATAGTCTCATCTCAGGCATGATGACGGAGAGAATCTTGCGGGAAAATCGCGGACTACTCTCTTGCCATCAGGATTTACTGATTCATATTGAAACCAATCTTTCAGCCTTGAGTGTAATGGCTGTGACTGATGAGGCCAGTGATTATTCACGGATTTTGAATGAAGCGTTACAGATTGGCACCGTTGTTCAGCAAGAGATGATGCAGATGACGAATTGATTTGCGATAAATTCAAGGAAGCCCTGATGCCTCTCCCTGAAGGTTTCCAGAGAAAGGCATCTTAATCGCTATTGTTCAGTTTTTTCTGACTTTAATGCATCTGTCACTAACGCCTTAAAGTCCACATACATCGGCTGCGTCGAGTCGTAGAGCACCCCAGATTTGGGAGTATTGAGGGAGAC
>JANMIS010000167.1:0-2012 GCA_031375925.1 Synechococcales cyanobacterium OTE_70_concoct_197_sub | reverse complement strand
TGAGTCAGTTCTGGGGACGATCGCCCAGGATTTACGCCAGACCGTACCTGATGGACAGTCTGCTGAGCTATCCTACGTGATCAATTGCATCGGGATCTTGCACCAAGGCGACCTTCAACCTGAAAAAAGCCTGCGCCAAGTCAATGCTGAAAATCTCCTGACCTACTTTCAAGTTAATAGCATCGCTTCTATTCTTCTCGCCAAGCACCTCACCCCGTTGATTAAAAATAGTTCTCGAACCGTTTTTGCAACGCTGTCGGCCAAAGTGGGCAGCATCACAGATAACCAATTGGGTGGCTGGTACGGTTATCGAGCTTCCAAAACGGCCCTCAATATGTTTATGAGAACCATTGCCCTCGAATATCGCCGCACCTGCAAAGGCACGATCGTCGCGGTTTTGCACCCTGGAACTGCCGACACTCGCCTTTCCCAGCCTTTTCAGCGCAATGTCTCACCGGAAAAACTGTTCTCTATCGATCGGACGGTTGACCAACTTGTCAATGTCATGAATGGCTTAACGCTGAATGATAGTGGCGAGTTTTTCTCTTGGGATGGAACGCGCTTACCCTGGTAGAGATGGGTTATGATGCCAAGATCTATTCCTTCACGCTGCTCTAGGTCCATGGAAGTTAAATTTGAATCTAACTTTGAATCATTGAACGAAAAGCGTGATGCTTTAATCGAGATCTATGAGAATCTTAGCGATCGATCGCGTCTTCTCGTTCAACTTTCATCCGTTATTTACGAACCCGTTCCCCGTGCCACCTTGATGTCCTGCATGTCTCGATTGGGAGGTAGAGACGATCGGCAAGAGCTTTTTACTAGCGCAACTTTTAATACGCAAGCGTTGCAGCCTTTAATTGAGCAAGGCTTAATTACCGCTAGTATGCAGGGCGTACAGTGCGAGTATTTGATTCAAGAGATTGCAACTCGGGACGCGGCCAAAACCAAACGCTTCAAACACATTGTCGATGTGATGTATCACTACTTACCCGTCACGACTCGGTATAGCGGTGGGATTCGCTATTTTAATAGTGAGCGGCGATTCATTCGGGAAGTGCGTGTTGTGGTCCATCGCAAAGACCCAACCGAAGCATTACTTAAATTATTTCAAGAATATGATGCCTATGGAAATGCCGTTCGCGGCTATGCCAAAACACCTGTTGATGTCCTAGCTGAGTTAGCCAATAATCCCTTTGATGAAGACTGGGTGAGAGCCTTACCGAAGGAATGGTATGACTGGATTTTAGAATCGCTCCTAGAAGACTCTGTAACCTACATGGTCCCCTTAGAGGAGCCTTTAGAACTTCTGAGTCAAGATTGCGAAGACGCTGCGGTAGACGATCGGCAATTGGACCTATGCACAAGGCTTGCGTTGTTCCGGGGAGAACTCCACGAGGCCCATAAGGTTTTAGCAAAATTTAGCGCACCTCCACAGCTTCGAGGCTATCCGATTAAAGGTGCGATCGATTTTCTAGAAGGGCGGATTGTAGAGTCGATCGCCCATTACCGAGCTTGTTTGGTTGTGCTTAGAAAATTAGAAGGTAAACGCAAAATATTTTTCAATGATGACTTAGGTTTATTTTTTATCTTTGCGCTATTGCAGGAAGGCAGTCACGAGTCGCTCCAAGAAGCACTTGAATTTTGTACCTTAGCTCGTAAAAACAAAAATACGCTCACGTCAGTGTATGAGACCCTAGAAACATTTATCCAATTTAAAAAGGGCGCACTGGCTAAAAAAACGATTTTATTCAATGTGCCTTTAGACGATCAAGAATCCTCTTGGAATTTGCTTGTGTCGGCACTTTGTATGTACTGGGCCGATATTGATCAAGCCCGATCGCGCATTGTGGCACCATTGGCTTCATTTTTTAACCAAGCCCGATCGGCAGGTTTCCTTTGGTTTGCGATGGAAGCCGCAGAACTTCTGAGTCAAGTGGATGACGGTACTGACTGGGAAAGAGTGACCGAGCTACTGCGATCGGTTGATATTCGGTCCCTTCTCGCAGTAG
>JANMIS010000157.1:0-1112 GCA_031375925.1 Synechococcales cyanobacterium OTE_70_concoct_197_sub | reverse complement strand
CCTGACACCACATCGGCTGGGGTTTCGGGTGCGAAACGGGAGATGGGATAGCCGACGTACTCGTGGTTGATCCAGAGGTAGCCGTCATTGTTGCCGTTGACGGGGACATATCCGGTGTAGTCGCAGTTGTAGCCAACGTAGTCCTCACTGTTGGGGAACACCCGATCGCCCCAGCGCGTGATGACATAGCGCTCGTATTCCGGCGGCACGACCAAATCATCAACAACGGTGTACTGATTTAGATGCATTTGCTCAAAGGCTCGGACCTGAGGCAATACGGTTCCCTGTTGAATCGCGGTCGGTAAGTAGCTGGGTGTCGCTTGATAAATCGGTAGAGCGTGGGGCATCCGCACAGGGGTAAATCCAAGGGGCAGTTCCGCCGCGTTTGCTGCATCAGCGCCGAAGACTGCATTACCGATCGCACCGCCTACCAAGGGGGATAATGCGGTCGTTACAGCACTCCCACCAAAAAATGCCAGAATCTGTCTGCGTGAAAAATGTTGCGCTGCGATCACGAAGTTAAAGCCAGAAGTTAAAGCCAAAGAAAAGCCAAAGATGAGATGATTGCTTTGCCAGTCCACGATCGATTATTTTTGGGTTTCAGTTCATGATCCAGTTCACCCCAGCGGCCCTTGTCGAGGTCGATCGTCTCCGTCGTCGTCAAGCCAATCCAGACGACTATCTTCGGCTACAAATCAAGTCCGGTGGCTGTCAAGGGCAATCCTATGACTTCACCTTCGTCACCCATCCGTCCCCTGGAGACTATCTTGTGGAGGGCGGGATTACGATCGCAGAAGAAAATCTCACAGCGCTTCATGGTCTCTCGGTAGACTACGCAGAAGACCTGATGGGAGGCAACTTTCGCTTTGATAACCCCCAGGCAACTGAAAACTGCGGCTGTGGGGCTTCTTTCCGAACTTGAAGCCTAACCCAAAGCCGAAAAATAAATTGACAGGATTCACACTGCGTTGGTAATATCAGTGGTCGTTGAAGTTTGAAATTAGCCTAAATATAAGGCAATAAAATGCCCACAATCCAGCAACTTATTCGAGATGAGCGCAATCGCGCCAGCAAGAAGACCAAATCCCCTGCGTTAAAGGCCTGTCCTCAGC
>JANMIS010000117.1:0-2399 GCA_031375925.1 Synechococcales cyanobacterium OTE_70_concoct_197_sub | reverse complement strand
GGAGGACCAAAGTCTAGACGCAGTACGCGGAGAGATGCGTCCGAGAAGAGTGCATCCTGTTCGAATCGCGATTTCAGTTCCGATCTTAGGGCTTCGCGGGCAGGAACTCCCGAAGTCAGTATGATGAGTTTGGCAAAACTGGGGTTAGGCAAATCAGGGTTGAGTGCTAAAAAAAACCTAGCAGAGCCAGCACCAACGTAGCTTGTGAAATGTTCTACGAGTGGTTTCTTTTCATTCTCCTGCAGACGCAAATAGGGGCGAACGACTTCTTCAACCCGCTTCATCATCCGATTCGTCGCTTCGATGGAGGAGCCTTCGTTCATTCGAATGTCCACAAGGAGTTCGGGGCGCGACGACAGCGGAAAGAACTGCTGCTGAAGCTTGGTGAAGCCGAGCAAGGCGCCAACAAACATGGTTAGCGTGGCGCCGACTACATAAAGTGGATGACGAACACAACCGCGAACAATCGAACGCAGCGTTCGGTGAAAGGCAGATTGAAACGGGACGTGGTGTTCCTCCCCCTTCTTGCTGTGAAAGTTTGGTAGAAGCAACACACCTAGGTGCGGAGTGAATACGACAGCCACGAACCAGGAGGCAATGAGGGTGATGCCAACGACCCAGAAAATTCCGCCTGCATACTCACCTGCCGCGGATCGCGCAAATCCGACCGGCAGAAAACCGACAACCGTAATGAGTGTTCCTGAAAGCATTGGGAACGCCGTAGAAGTCCATGCAAAGGTGGCTGCATCGACGCGACTCCAGCCCTCCTCCATCTTCACTGCCATCATTTCAACAGCGATAATCGCATCGTCGACCAGTAGACCCAGGGCTAGGATTAACGCTCCCAACGAAATTCGATCCAGGTTCATTCCGATGGCGTTCATCACGACTAGGGCAATGGAAAGTACCAAAGGAACACTGAGTGCGACAACAATGCCTGTTCTGAAACCTAAACTCAAGAAACTGACAACCAACACGATGATAAGGGCTTCGATGAAGGAACGCAGGAATTCGCCGACCGACTCTTCGACGACGTGTGGCTGGAACGCGATGTTACCGATACTGACACCGGCTGGAACTTGCTCGCGAATGACTTCGAGTTCGCGCTCGAGAGCGGTTCCAAGAGCCAAGACGTTACCTCCCTTGTTCATGACTACACCCAATACTACGGCGGGCTCCCCGTTGTAGCGAACTAAGTAACGGGCTGGGTCCTCGTATCCGCGTTTTACCTCTGCGATATCGTCTAATCGAAACACACGACCGTTGGCCTGGACAGGAACAGCTTGTATCTGTTCAAGGCCACCGAAGTCGCGAGAAACACGAACATGAATTCGGTCCGTTTCGGTATCGATGCTGCCGGACCGGACAAGTACGTTTTGTTTTTGAACACTTTCGAAAATTTGTGATGGGGTAATGCCCAGGGTCGCGAGCTTTTGATGCGAAAAATCGATATAGATCCGTTCGGATTGTTCTCCAATGATGTCCACTTTTTCTACGTCCGCGACTCGCAGTAATAGTGTCCGGGCAGCTTCACACATTCGTTTTAGCTCTGCAGGTGTGAATCCCTCGCCCCGAAAGGCATATAAGGCGGAATAGACGTCGCCGTATTCGTCGTTGACGTTCGGGCCAATTACACCTTGAGGAATGTCATTTTTGATATCACCGAGTTTCTTTCGAACTTGGTACCAAATGTCAGCAACTTGCCGAGAAGGCGTAGTGTCCTTGAGTTGAATCAAAGTCAGCATACGGTCGGGTAAGCAGTACGTTTGGAGGAAATCAAGGTAAGGTGTTTCTCGGAGTTTTACTTCAATGACATCCGCTACCTGCTGCTGCATTTCCTCGGCGGTGGCGCCGGGCCAAACTGCCGACACGATACCGGTCTTAATCGTGAACGACGGGTCTTCGGCCCGCCCCATTTGGAAGTAGGCTTGTAGACCGGCAATGCAACACGCAAATATCAGAAACGTGACAAAGGCCGGATGGGTGACAGCCCATCTCGACAGGTTGTACGTGTGATTATTGCTGTCGAGCTGGGGCGATTTTTCGGATTGAGTGTTCATGGGATGTGGCTTTTAGTTCCTAGCTTCCCACACTCGGACAGTCGAGTTTTCATCAATACGCTGGACGCCTGCGCTAACAATTTGGTCCCCCGAACGAATGGGGCCACGCACGATAACGGTTTCAGTCCTGTACTGGAGTATTTCGACAGGGACGACTTCCACACGCCCCGAGTCGGATTCGATTCGCCATACCATCGTGTTGTCGTTTCGACTGGCTATCGAGGTGATTGGCAAGCAAATGCCTTCCCCTTGAGAGTCGCTAAGTAGAATAGAGACGGTCATTCCTATCGCCAATTCCGGCGCGGCATCTCGGATCGTAAATCTGGCGTCGTAAGTTCG
>JANMIS010000115.1:0-1395 GCA_031375925.1 Synechococcales cyanobacterium OTE_70_concoct_197_sub | reverse complement strand
GGGTGGCGGTAATGCTTTGGGTAAACGAGTATTTCCTTTTTGGTTGGGGGTGGCGGCACCGTAGAAACCATTGACATCGTAGGAGCTAACTTTGCCGAATAGGTTTGCGGTCTGCCCGACCCAAGGAAGATTTGCAAATTTATCAACGGTGGAGATGATGAAGCAGGGAATGCGACGGTAAATAGATTCATCAACGGCAACGATCGGGAGTTTACGATTACCTCGGAAGTCGCATTTACGATTGAGACAAAACAAGTTGAGATCAAGGGGTTGATCGACGTTGGGCTGAAGTTGGAATGACTTTGCAGTTAGCGCGGTGCCGCACCAAGGGCATTTGTCGATCGGGATAGGCGACTGTTTTGTTTTGCTGCCTTGATAATCAAAAGTCAGTTGACGGGCTGTTTTTTCTTTTTTATCACCTTTGGCTCCCATTATGTTTGGGGTTGCGCTGCCGCCGACCCAGAGACCGATTTCAAAGGGCCAGGTTCCCAGTTTGGCGGGGTCTTTTTCGCGTTCTAGTTCGAGGGCGCAGATGAGGGTGGCGGCACGACCGAGTTGGTCGAGGGTGAGGAGGCGTAGGGTGTAGCGCATGATGATGCTTGTGCCTGCGCCTTGGATGCCGGGATTGCGGAGGCGACGAAGTACAAGAGTGAATGCGGCGAGTCCGAGGTAGGCTTCAGTTTTGCCGCCACCTGTGGGGAAGAAGAGAAGATCAACGACTTCACGATCGCTATTTTCCGGTTGGGCGATTCCAACGAGGTTCATTAAGATGAATGCTAATTGGAACGGTCGCCATTTGGGTGCGCGAATGCTGTCGGGAGTGCTTTCAGTATTGTGAGTAGCACGGCGACGCATGGCGGTGGCGATCGATCGGTTAGCCATGCGGAAGGCTTCGAGGACATTGGGATCGTCTAGTGCTTGGAGACCTGCGGCAATGCGTTTGTTAACACAGGTGGCACCTTTGATTAGCTCTTGGGCCGTTTCGGGCCGGAGATCATCGGTATGTGTGGCGATCGGGATGGCTTGCATTTTGATCCATTCGCCATAGGCTGTGACCATGGGGCCTATGAGGGCACGAATGGCAGCGGCGGATTCGGCAGCGGCGATCGTTTCCATGGTCATTTCGGCTGGAATGGTGTCGTTGGCGATGACTTTTTCGACCTCGGCGGTGGGAATCCAGGCGGTGCTGATTTCGGTACAGTAGTCGTTTTCGTTGGGGTGGGCGATCGCAGAGACGTTGTGACCGACGGCATATTCGAAGTCGTTGCTGTATTGCAGGTCGGCGATGTGGTCATCCCGATCGCTGGTGCTTTTGTGTTGGCGGAGGTCGGGCCGTGGGACGAAGCCGTTCGGGTCGCTGTTGGGGGTGCGGAGGGTGAGTTGGGCCACGGCGGA
>JANMIS010000068.1:0-3533 GCA_031375925.1 Synechococcales cyanobacterium OTE_70_concoct_197_sub | reverse complement strand
GCACGCAGGCTTTTGAGGACTCGCGACTTGGCCACGTAAACGCTTCCAATCTTAAGGTTTAGCGAACGCGCAACGCTCTCCGCAGCTTCCCCTTGCATCCAGATGCGTTCAAAGATTTCCCACGTTTCTCGTTCGAAAGCTCCCTGTATCCGCTTCATAGCATGCTGCAATAGTTCCGAATGGAAATGACTATCCCACCCGGCAATATCCTGGGCGGTTTCTACCTCGGACTGACCGTTCGACGAGAGCAACCGTTGCACCCGCTCATTGCGTTTCCAGAATCGAATGAGTTCTCGATGCGTGATTAAGCCTAGCCAATCACGAAATCGTCCACGCTCGGTCTGGTATTCAAATGTGGGTAGTGATTTAGACAAAACGGAAAATACTTCCTGGGATACATCGGAGGCGTCCGAAGCTTGCAAATTGCGGCGACGGCAATAGGAGAATATGAGTGGTCCGTACACTTCGGCAAACGTCGCCCATGCTTGTCGGTCCTGCACATCTCGAAGCCGAATAAGCAAGCTGGGATTGGTCGTAAGCTCTGGTGAACGAAAGGTCATTTATAAATAGCCCTGCTTGTGGACAACCTTACAGACAAAAGTTCAATTTCGGCAGAAAGTGGTTTTTTGGAAACTTTGCATAAGATCATGAGCTTCGACGTGTATTCTAGCCTGGAAGGTTTCTGTGCAACAATTAAATCGTTACGAAGTTTCCTCTGGTATCCCGAACGTCCAAATGAATCTACCTCGCGTGGATCACGAGACCTGCCTAAAACCATATACTAAAAGAGGTAGGGGACTGCAGAAAGCCCTGAATGGATTGGACGGAGAAAGCCATCAAGCAAAAACTGAAAATTGCCGTTGTTGGATGCGGTATCGCTGGCGCATGTTCTGCCATCTTACTAAAACGCCAGGGACATGACGTATTCTTGTTCGAGCAAGCACCGGAGTTACGCCCGGTAGGAGCCGGCGTCATGCTGCAACCGCTGGGCCAATGCGTATTAGCAAAGATGGAGCTTTTGGACCAAGTGATTTCCAAAGCAGAACCGATCCATACTCTCCATGCGATCTACCGTTCTGGGAAAACCATGATAGAAATGCCGTTCTCGGCTGCGAAAGTAGGGATGCACGCTTATGGAGTTCATCGAGGCGACATCTTTGACGTCCTGATCCAAGCCGTACGCGAATGTCAGATACCCATTCAACTTGACGCGACAATCGAGCGAACTTTTATATTCAATGACCATGTCACTCTGGGGTGTTCAGACGACCGTCGATTCGCAAACTTTGACCGTGTCGTCGTCTCCAATGGCTCGAAGTGCGGATTACGATCTATCGATGGTTTTCGTGGTCATGTAACGGAGTACGACTACGCGGCTATTTGGTGCAACGTTCGCGCGACGCACGTCAAAAATCAATTATTGCAAATTGTTGAGGGATCTACCCGGCTGATGGGGATTCTGCCGATGGGACAAGGACGGGCCAGTCTGTTTTGGGGGCTCGCTTGTCGGGATCGTGATCGATGCATGCAACAGACCATCGAACAATGGAAGGAAGAGTTGAGGCAGTTTTATCCGCCCGCAACCGAAACAATCGACTCGATCCTAGACTGGTCGTGTGCCACCTACAGTACTTACCGACGCGCGAGCGTTGCTCCTGTTTACGACGATCGTCATGTATTCCTGGGCGACGCCGCACATTCGAATAGCCCACACTTAGGGCAGGGTCTCAACTTTGCCATTCTCGATGCTTTTCGATTTTGCAGCGCACTGGACGACCTCGGTGACTGGCAGCAAGCGGGCAGGAGGTTTCTGCAGGAACAACGCGATCATTCTCGTTACTACCGGTTCATTACAGCGCTGCTGACGCCCTTTTTTCAGTCCGACGGTCATTGGCGTGGAGTGTTTCGAGACTGCACCTTACCTTGGTTGCACCGAACACCATTCATTCGAGGCCAAATGGCGCTGACAATGACTGGCCTCAAATCTGGCTTTCTCGGCGGGGCGATCAAATGGAAAAACACCGGCGACTGTTCCAAACCCGAAAAATAGTGTTTTGCCCCAAAAAAATCTAATGTTGCTGTAAGAAAGCCTAAAGCGAGTGCAATTCCAATGTGAATGTCCCTCGTATTCGGAACTGCAGCATGCGATTTACACACTATTTTCGACGTCTTTTAGCACTCTCGACTCTGAGCTTCAAAGCAAAGTCACTGCTCAAGAATCGAAAGTTCCGTCGACGGCCATGTTTTGAGTCGCTCGAAGGACGTCAGATGTTTGCTGCCGCGATTTGGCACAACGTGCTACAGCCACTCAACGTCTCCGGCGAAACCGGCGGGGCGGTAGATCCGCTGGATGTGTTGACAATCATCAATGAAATCAACGGCCCAAGTTTTAGCGATCCAACTACGGGCTTCCTACCCCTCGAGTTACCCGATGGCACGCGGAATCCATACTTCGATATCGACTGCGATTCGCGGGTGACGCCACTCGACGTCCTCAACGTAATCAACGCACTTAACTCTGGCGTGTACGAACCCGATTGGGTCTTCTCCGCAAGTCATTCAGGCAGCCCAACGCAGGGTCGCGTCGTCAACTCGGGTTGTTCTCCTAAACTACTTGAGGGGGACTCGCTCTTTACAGACCTCAGTCAAACAGTCGTGATCCCCGATACGACTTCGGCAATCCGTGTTTCGTTTGAGCCCCCCGTTTTCGATACGCTTAGCCAAAACTCCATACGAGACTCCTTTGAGGTTCTATTGCTAGACCAAAACGGCCAGCCTCTCGTCCTACCCTACGCTGTCCAGCGAGAAGCCTCTTTCAATTGGAGTGAGAGCATTTCACCAATCGTTGGCGCAGGATCACAAACCACGGCATCGCCGCAAGTCTCCTTAGCAACGGCAACGTTTAACGTGTCAGGGCTTGCGACTGGCACCAAGGTTCAAGTAAAGACAAGGCTCGTCAATAATGATGGAGACTCAAACACGGCAATCGTCATCCGACGCGTCGAGATCATCGATTCGCAAACACCGGCCCCCACCGGCATGCCAATCCCAGTCTCGGATCGCTCCACGCGCCCCGCCATCGATCTAAACTTGCTCGTCGATGTCACCGCGAGCGTTCAATTAAACTTTGGCCGATCAACATTGGTCGATGGCGAAGATGTTTTTGTTACCGATCTTCAAATCAAAAACGGCAATAGTTCTGCAATTTCGGGTCGCATGCTTCTCGTCGTCGACAATCTATCCGACACACAACTGAGCCTATTTCAACCCGACGGCTATCTCGAACTAGGCAAGCCATACTTTATTCTCAATGCCAATGGCAGTGATGTTTGGCTGGCAAACGTTCAAAGCTCCACACGACAAGAAATCCGTTTTCGCAACCCAAATAAACAGCAAGTCCAATTCGCATTCAAAGTCCTCGCCGAGGTCAATTCCGCTCCGTCTGGCTTTGTGTCGTCTCCCCTGTATGAAATCCAAGCGGGAAAAACCTATGAGACTACTACCAAGGCAATTGATCCAGATGGGCAAAGGCT
>JANMIS010000064.1:0-7482 GCA_031375925.1 Synechococcales cyanobacterium OTE_70_concoct_197_sub | reverse complement strand
ATGCCGTTAACATTGTATTGGGTGATGACTTCGACAACGAGTTCGGTAATGAATTGCTGTACTTCAGGATGAAAGGGGTTGAGCCAAGCGACCTCTCCAGCCGGACCGTTGGAGAGTTGTTCGCCGTCCCGAGTTTCGGTGAGCCAATCAGGATGTAAAGTCGCGAGTTCTGAGGTTTGTGGCACCATGTACCCAAATTCAAACCAAGGAATGACCAATAGCTTATTTGAGGACGCTTGATTCACCAAGTCAGCCAAAATATCATGACCATCGGAGCCTTTACGCACAAACGGTTGAATCCCATAGCGTTGGGCCACGGCGCTAGGATAATTCACATAACCTGAATTCCAAATGACAGGGTATAGAGTATTAAAATTCAAGGCATTCAGCTGGCTTATGGCGGTGCGCAACCTTATGCGATTTTCCATCATGGGCAGGTCATTATTCGTCAACCAAACGCCGCGAATTTCGGTGCGAGGAACAGGGGCTGGCGTGGGAATTTCGAGTTGAATCGGCGCTGAAGAAGGGATAGGGGTGATATCCCAGACCGATCGCGGCACTCTGTTCCCTGGAATCGTACTGGGAATGCTGGTCGGGGGAATGCTGACGGGAGGAATTTTCACATCACGGCTAAGGGCAGGCGTTCCAACGATCGTCCCCCAAACCAAAACGGCAATACAGCTTAGGCAGAAGAGCCAGACGAGGCGATTGAGTTTGATGAGTTTTTGAGGACGCATGGGGAGAAATGATTAAGAGGACCAAAGCTAGTAGTCTTTTACACCTCAAAATAGAGACGATCGGGAAAATCAACCTGTTCCACTGTAATCGGATTCTTATTTCTTCGAACTAATTTTTAGGGGATTATTTCGTTAAATTCAGGGTCCGGCAAGCCAAACCCCTACTTGTAAGGGATCGTCCATCAATCATCAAGATTTACGCCTCATTCACCCATCCGATCGGACCTTCGCGCTAAACTGCGATCATGAAAAGATTGAACCTAAAAAGTTTGATCTTAATATTTCGATAATCAAACCCTTTATCACTCCACCAAAGAGGTCACTGTTTATGAAACCCATGATTTGGCGTCCCGAAGACAAAGACCACAAGGTCAATCAATATCTCGATAAAGTGAATCACGCACCCTATCCAACGATCATTGCATTAGTGTTTGGTCTACTGGCCGCTTTTACAATGGTCTTCCTGCTCGGGAGTTTCTAACAACAACTTACTTCCGATCGCTAATATACGGTGGTCAATATGAATTCTAGTATAATGCCGCTAACTGAATTCATATTGGCGACCCCATGACCACCCCGCTCCTCCTTGTCGAAAACGTCCATGCAGGATACATCAAAGACGTAGACATCCTCCAAGGCATCAGCATCAAGGTCCAAAGCGGCGAACTCGTCACCATCATCGGACCCAACGGAGCCGGGAAATCCACCCTCGCCAAAGCAATCTTTGGCCTAATTTCACCCCACACAGGCACCATTCTCTTCGACGGCGAACCCATCACCGGACTCAAGCCAGACCAGATCGTTCCCAAAGGCATCGGCTACGTTCCCCAAATCGCCAACGTCTTCCGATCGCTCTCCATCGAAGAAAACCTTGATATGGGAGCCTACGTCAGCAACGTTCCCACCCAAAAACTCAAACAGGATATGTACGATCGGTTCCCGAAGCTCGGCGAACGACGGAAACAAAGGGCTGGCACGCTTTCTGGCGGTGAACGTCAACAACTTGCCATGGCCAAAGCCCTTATGGTCCGACCGAAACTTTTAATTTTAGATGAACCATCCGCCGCATTGTCGCCCATCATGGTGCAGTCGGTTTTTGAACAAATCCAAGACATCAGACGATCGGGTACTGCTATCTTGTTAGTTGAACAAAACGCCAAAAAAGCCTTACAAATGTCCGATCGGGGCTACGTTCTCGAATCCGGTCGCGATCGGGTTGAAGGGCGAGGCATTGACTTGCTTAACGATCCTCAAGTGGGCGAACTCTATCTCGGGGTTGCCGCTCGACATTAGCTTGATTTTGCCATGGAAAATTGATGTGATGCCCCAGCGCCTTAATCCCATTGCCGCTCACCTCTCTCAGGTAGCTACAATACACATACCCTTTACAGTCATGACCCCATGTTAACGATTACTCCTGAGCATGAACAACTCATCCAAAACCATCTCGACACCGGACGTTACACCGATGCCGAAGAAGTCTTAGCGATCGCCCTTCAACTCCTCACACGCCTTGACGCGGAACATCAAGCTTGGATTGAAGACACAAAGCAAAAAATAGAAATCGGGATTGCAGAACTCGATCGGGGTGAAGGCATCGATGGTCCCAGTGCCATGAGTCACTATCTTCAGCAATTTCAAACAGCAAAGCAATCGATCGCGCTGCCGCTGCCGGTAAACTCGGGGCATATCTTTCAATCATGTTGACCCAAACCCATCTCGCCCATTTACCCGAAACTCTCACTGCACTTAAATCGTTGGACGATCGCTGGACCGAACTCCGATCGAAAACCCGCACCGCACCTGCACAAGTCGTCAGCGAAGACAGTCAGGATCTAGCTCAACTGGACTACGACGTAGTTGTAGCAGGCGGAACCTTGGGATTACCGATCGCCCTCACCCTCGTTTTGCAGGGCTATAAGGTAGCAATTTTAGAACGCGGAAAACTCAAAGGCCGCGATCAGGAATGGAACATTAGTCGCGATGAACTGCAATGTTTAGTTGAACTCGACTTGCTGACTCAAAACGAACTCGACAAAACCATTGTGAGCGAATTCAATCCCATTCGAATTAAGTTCGGCGATCGGGAAATCTGGACTGAGGATGTATTGAATGCAGGCGTTGATCCCGTTTACTTCCTCGAAACGCTCAAACAAAAATTCCTAAAATGCGGCGGAACGCTTCTCGAAAATGCCACATTCAAAACTGCAACCGTTCATCCCAACGGTGTCGAAGTTTCTTACACTCAAGACAATACCGACCAAACATCGCTTAAATCGCGACTGTTGCTAGACATGATGGGCCATAACTCCCCGATCGCCCTCCAATCTCGCGACGGGGAAAAGCCCGATTCCGTCTGTCTCGTCGTCGGCACCTGCGCCACAGGCTATGCCGAAAACACCACCGCAGACCTAATCGCCACCTTCACCCCCATTCAAAATCAATGCCAATACTTTTGGGAAGCCTTCCCCGCCCGTGATGGTCGCACTACCTATTTATTCACTTATCTTGATGCTCAGCCCGATCGGATTTCGATTGAAACGCTCTTCGACGAGTATTTCCGTCTTTTGCCCGAATATCAAAACATTGCGATCGAGCAACTAGACATCAAACGCGCCCTCTTCGGCGTCTTTCCTTGTTACAAAGACAGCCCCCTCATGCCCGAATGGGATCGCATCCTGTCCCTCGGCGATGGTAGCGGTGCACAGTCTCCCCTGAGTTTTGGGGGATTTGGAGCAATGATGCGGCATCTGATTCGGTTGTCGGATGCGATCGGTCAAGCACTCCTTAGCCAATGCCTCAATGCTGCTAGCCTCCGATTAATTCAGCCCTACCAGCCCAACCTCCAAGTCACCTGGCTTTTCCAAAAGTCTATGAGCGTCAAACTCAACCAAAAACTTCCCCCGGAGCAAATAAACCAGCTTCTGGCTGATGTTTTTAGTGAAATGGAAGCACTTGGGCCTCTAGTCTTGAAACCCTTTCTACAAGATGTCGTCCAATTTGGCCCACTCTCCCAAACCCTCTGGCGCACCTCTCTTGGATCCCCAGCCATCATTTTCAAGATCCTGCCCCAAGTCGGACTGTGGACGCTTCTGGATTGGATGAGACATTTCATCAACTTGGGTCTCTACACAGGCGTTAACGCGATCGTCTATCACAACCTCCCAGCCCTCACCCAATTCTTCCGTGGACAGGCTCCCGCCTTCCAATACTGGGCCTATCGATCGATCGAAGCTCTCACCTACGGGTCAGGCCAAGACTATTATCCGCCAGAAGCTTGAGACGGCTTGTGAGACGTACAGGCCGATCGGGGCTTACAATAGGTACGTATTATTTCTTGTTAACGATAGGTCTATGCAACTTTCCCTTGCGCGGCGATGTTTCATTCGTGAAGTTCGCCAGCCTGATGAAGCCATTAATCTTGAGCGCGCTGCCCTATACATCGCTCAAGAAGCGCACCCTACCCTTGACAATGATGAGTCATTAGGGCGTCTAGATGCGATGGCTAAAACGATTGGCGATCGTCTCCCCGACACCCGCTATCCCCTAAAAGTAATCCAAACCATTAACCAGTATCTCTACGACGATCTGGGATTCAATGGCAATCGCATGGACTACTACAATGTTCAAAACAGCTACCTCAACCAGGTGCTGGAGAATCGTGTAGGAATTCCCATTACATTGGCCCTTGTTTATCTAGCCATTGCAAAACGACTTCATTTCCCGATGTTAGGAATTGGAATGCCGGGACATTTTCTCATTCGCCCAGACGTTCGTGAAATGGATGTCTATGTTGATGCCTTTAATGGTGGAGAAGTGTTGTTCCCAGACGATTGCGAAGCGCTGCTGCAAAAGCTCTACCAAGAACCTGTGAAACTCAGACCCGAACATCTAAGAAGCGTTAGTAACAGAGAGTTTTTAGTCCGATTGTTGGGTAACCTCAAGGGGATCGCTATCAATCAAGGTGACATCCCTAATGCACTCGCCGCCGTTGAGCGTATCCTATTGCTTTTCCCTAATGCACCGGATGAACTGCGCGATCGGGGCATTCTCTATTTCCAACTGCAACGCTGGCCTGAAGCCCGTCACGATTTGGAAATCTACCTCGAAACCGTCCCTTCAGCAGGCGATCGGGCGTTGATTCAAGACTTATTACGAAAAATCAATAATTGAAAAACAAGCGACTAAGTACAAAACTCGATCGCTTGTTTCAAGCTAAATGATTGATTTTAAATTCTATTTTTTGCTGCCCAAAATTTGGTCTTTAGTATCTGAAAACTTCGCATAAAATTCTTGACGCTTCTCAGACTTCAGCATAAAGCGCGTCACAAACCAAGCAGAATATCCTAGCCCCACAAGCTCTAAAATTGGCTCAACTAGGGGAATTTCATTCAATGCACTTAAAAGAGCTAACGTCAACTTAACCGAGACGATCGCACCAAACACTAGGCCCAGAGAGATAATTAGCTGCCGATACTCTGTGAAAAACCTGCCCAGAATCGAATCCAGATTACTGACGACTTCCACACCTTTAGACAGCATCGCCTTCAACTCAGCCGTACTCTCATCACCTTCAGCGAGGGGGGCAAGTGTGCCACTCTCCCCTAAAACAGCATCAATTTGTGTTTCAGCAGATTTTAGTTCAGTCATTAGGTTTTACTTGCCTTCTCAGCCACTACTCGTCAATAATACTTCGTCTCCCTAAAATCGTGTCATCTGTTTTTGGGTGAGAAGTATGATAGAACGATATCAAAATCAAATCAGACACCTGGGAATCTAAGCCTATAGTTGCAGACTAGAACAATTTATGCTGGGATTTATGGAACATATCGACTTACAGGGCAACACAGCGATGGATTTGTTGGAATATCAGGCTAAGGAACTGTTTAGACATGTAGGAATTCCGGTCCTTCCCTCTCAGCGCATCGATCGGATTCAGGATCTCAAACATCTTTCCATTCCCTATCCCATCGTCCTCAAGTCCCAAGTGCACGTTGGGGGGCGAGGCCGACTCGGGGGCATTCGGTTTGTATCCACTACGATCGATGCCATCGCCGCTGCACAAATTTTGTTCAATCTGTCGATCATGGGAGAAAAGCCGATCGCACTTCTCGCCGAACAAAAATTCCAAGCCGATCGCGAATTTTATTTCGCTGTCACGTTAAATCGATCCCTGCGGCGATTGGTGCTCCTCGGGAGTACTCAGGGCGGAAATGAAGTCAGGGGTGCGATCGATTCGGCTCAGCAGGTGGTGGTAGAAGGGGAATTTTCTCCTTTTTATGCCCGTCGCCTTGCTTTAAAGATGGGTCTAGAGGGTCCGCTGATGACGGCAGTTAGCTTAGTCGTTGAGAAAATGTACTACCTACTCGTTGAAAAAGACCTCGACCTAGTGGAAATCAATCCCTTGGGTGTCAGTGATAACGGCGAAGTCATGGCCCTAGATGGCAAAGTCACGGTCAATGATGGCGCGATCGGACGCCACCCCGACCTTGCCGCCTTCGACTCTCAGCCTATGGACCAGCCTGCAACTACAGAGGATCTTTCATGGTTTGAAGCACCAGAGTTGTCTGTGCAGTCTACTCTAGAGACCCAGGGCATGGTCGGCATTCTTTGTAATGGTTCTGGGCTAACCATGGCAACGATGGATAGTTTCTATCAGGCGGGCGGAAAACCCATTGCTTTTCTCAATATCGGCAGTGAAACCCACCATAATTGGAATGTGCAGACGTTCTGCGATCGTTTACTTCAGGGCCTAAACGCCATGTCACAAAAGCCCCAAGTTGAAGTCATCCTAATCAACTTAATCAGTGGGATCGTTTCTGGCGAAGCGATCGCACAAACTCTGCTAAAGTTCGTCCAGGCTAAAACGCAACCCTCATCCCACATTCCAGAGCAACATCAACCAAACCGTCCTTCTGCAAGTCCTAGAACCAGTCCAACAAGGGCATTGCCGTTAATCACGATTCGATGGGTGGGACCGGATGGCGATCGGGCAAAGGAGTTGTTGATGGGTGGGCCGATCATTCTTTGTGACGAACTGGATTTTGCGATCGGACAGGCCCTCAAATGGTCTAAGATTGATAAATCGCAGTTTTAATGACTTCTTAATCTTTGCTTAACAGTTTCTCAACTATTGAGCAATCTCGTAGATATACGGATTTATTTTTACATTGTTCGTATTCTAGTTTTTGAGAGAGATTTGTCAGGAAATGTACTGATGTAGCGGTTTGTCCATCATAGTAATCTCGCTTAAAGATTCAAGCCAAAACACACTGCTGTTGTATTTGTTGTATTTGATACGTCTCTATGGGCATTGTCAAATGCCTACCTTGTAATCCTTAGAAGAGCATTCTAATATTCAAACAATGAATTAGAAGTTTCTCTCATGATGAGGTGGGAAGTGAAGCAGGCAGAGGATTGCAAAGAATCTATGAATCCCATTCAAGAATTAATCAAATTTGTTTAGGGCAAACTTTTTGAATGCTTTTTAATAATTCAATCATTTATGTTACCCATACCCCAAAAAATAATCAGTCTTAGTTTGCGCTAGATAAATAAATCTTTCATTCCAACATTATTCCAACATTAATTGTCTTTATACATCCGAGCTTCATGATGTTTTCTTCAAACAATCAAGTTATATTGCAAGGAATTGCAGGTCCATTAGCAACAACCTATGCGCCACTAATTGAGTTCCATAGCTCTGAATTAGTGGCGCATAGGTTGTTGCTAATGGACCTGCAAT
>JANMIS010001082.1:0-1300 GCA_031375925.1 Synechococcales cyanobacterium OTE_70_concoct_197_sub | reverse complement strand
CAGGATACTTTTGAAGGTTTTTGGTTTTAGGATTGTAGCGCCGTGATGAGGAACAGTTACGCGTAATCCTGCATCATTTTTGTAGATTTTGTGGCTGCCACTTTGGCGGGAAAGGACGAAGCCGATCTTTTCGAGGACCCGGATTACATCGATCGCGCTGACTCGTGGTAGTCTTGAACTCACACGCAGACCTCGACTGTGGTTAGGCTGGTGTGTGAGTAGAGAGGGATTTCTTCGTTATGGGCAATCCTATCTTCAAGGTGGAGAAGGATGGCATCTTGAATATTTTTAAGGGCTTCTTCGTAGGTATCGCCTTGGGTATAGCAGCCTTGAAGTTTTGGACAGGAGGCAAAGTAGCCTTCTTCGTCTTGTTCTACTAGGACGGGGAAAAGAAATCGGCTCATAGGTTACTGAGATAGTTTTTCTCTATTTTACAGTCTTCCGTTTAGCTTTTGTGGGTTGAGTGCTCGATCGCCCTTCCCTCACCCGTTCTAACAACACACTAGCAGGTTCATCATTGGGATCTTGTGGGACGAGTTCACCGCGAAAGGCTTTGGCGAGAAGGGCGGGAGTGAGCCGATCGACTTGCTGACGGGCGTTCTTGTATTGCGCTTCAATCCGATCGGCTTTGGCAAAGAGTGCTTCGACTCGACGGACGATTTCCTGTTGTTCTGCGATCGGTGGAAGATCTAATGGTGTAATTTTCATTGATCCTACATTGAAGTGTGATTGTGCTACTCCAACAACTTCTGATCGAACAAACTCTTGAGATTGGGATGAATTAATAAAAATACATGCATATTCGGGCAATAGTAAATTCTTCTTTGTTCTTATAATTACCAGATCTGAACAATTTGCCTCATCAATTTCCTGGGGAATAACACAACACTGACCAGGTGCTCCAGAACGAACTACAGCTACGTCACCTGGATGCAACTGCGATTTAATTATTTGCTGGTGAAACTCCCTAGAGATAAATTGTAGGTTTCTCTTATCAAAGTAGAAGGGGCGGACATTTAGAGATCTTAAAAATGGTATTCCCTCACTTTGATATTGATCTGCCATTTTCCCAACAAAACCAACAGTAATTGCTTTGCAAGCCTCATTAAAAACCACCTGTTTCCATTCTGTTTTCTTGATGAGATTTTCTTCTCGCCAGTCTTTCGTGAGTTTGCCTAAGGTGGCTGCGGCTAGGACGGATTGGCGGAAGCGTTTGAGGAGCGGGGGAATCCGATCGAGGTGCGCTTTTGTTTTGTCGATGCGCGTGAGCAGTTGGTCTAGGCGATCGGCGATTCGTTTT
>JANMIS010000988.1:0-6303 GCA_031375925.1 Synechococcales cyanobacterium OTE_70_concoct_197_sub | reverse complement strand
AATCCTGTACAAATCTCAGCGGCGCTTCAATTGGACGCAGCCAAACATGATTAAGCTGAATCAAACTTCCAATCAAAACACCCACTAATCCTGACACACTCAGCATTGCCGCCGCCGTCAAATTCACCTCACTTAATGCAGGCAGCAACTCCAACCTCTGCATTCCCAGCGGCAACACCAACGTACAAACCACCAAAAAACCCATCGGCACCGCCATCATCCAAGGCACCTCAGGCGATCGTCTCGTCTTCGGTGTCACGTCACCTAAAAACACCAACCGAAACACCCGCACCAAACTAATCGCCGTCAATCCATTCACCAACAAAATCACCACCACCGCCCAAGGTGCATCATTCCAGTAAAGACTCATTCCATCCAACATCGCCCAGTACATCGCCAACGGCAATAGCCCCACCAAGCCCAGACTCCCCACAACATAAGCCAAAGTCGTCATCGGCATCTTCCGAGCAAGTCCGCCCAGTTCCGTCACATCTTGAGACGAAGTGGTGAGAATAATCGAACCCACACTCATAAAAATCAACGCCTTCGCGATCGCATGAGCCAACAGCAACAGCAACGCAAAATCCTTCCAACCCATTCCCACCGCAATAAACACCAAACCCAAATAAGCACTCGTCGAATGCGACATCGCCCGCTTAATATCAATTTGAGCGAGGGACACTAAAGAAGCGCCGATCGCCGTCGTCGTCCCAATGACCAGCAGCGTCGCCTGAGGCACTGGAGACAAGCTCAAAATAGGCTCCAGCTTAATCAGCACATAAGCCCCACAGCCCACCACCACCGAGTTTCGCAAAATCGACGCAGGGTTTGGTCCCTCCATCGCCTCATCCAGCCAAAGATTCAGCGGAAACTGCGCACATTTCCCCGTCGGACCCGCAATCAAGGCCAAACCCAACGCCGCCGCAACCCCAGGCGTAAGTTCAGCCGTCTTCGCCCACTGCTCCATGGTGTCAAAATTCAAACTGCCCGCATAAACCGACAGCGACACCACCCCCATCAACAGCAAAATATCCCCCACCCTTTTTGTCAAAAACGCATCCCGCGCCGCATTCACCACCAACGGCTGCGCATACCAAAATCCCACCAACAAATACGTCGAAAGCGTCAGCATCTCCAGCAACCCATAGGTCAAAAACAACGAGTCGCTAATCACCAGCCCACTCATCGCCGCTTCAAAAAAGCCCATCAACCCATAGAACCGAGCCAGCGAAATTTCTTTTTCGAGATACCCCAGCGCATAGACCTGAGCCAGAAGACTTAGCCCCGTAATCAACTCCATCGCCCCAACGCTGATAGAGTCCAAGTTCACATTAAAGGAGAGATCAAAATCTGCCACCTGGAACCAGTGCAGCACAATCTGGTAAGCGGGCTGCTCCCATACCTGCGTAAACACCACCGTGCCATGCACCAATGCAATCAGCGTCATCAAAATATTGAGGTAAGCCGCTAGACGCTGCCCCCGATCGCGAATCAAGCCGGTTGCCCAAGGCAAGCTCAGCAGTGCCCCAACCAACCCATACACTGGAATCAACCAGCTTGTCTCTAGGAGAAACGAATACATTCAGCGATCCTACGGATGAAAATAGCTTGTGAAATCTTGCGAGGGATAGGCTTCTCGAAATGGTTGCCGATCACAGCCTAGCACCATAGATTAGCGTCAATAGATGGCTTATTGAAGTTTGATGAAGAAATGTCTCGGAGTGATTAGCTCTATTAATGATCCCAATTTATAAGTATCATCAAACTTTATATTGCAAAGGGTGTGGCGTCACTCTATTCTATTGAAGAGAACGCGCCATAGTCGCGACTATTTAGGAGATTCGACCATGTCGATCGCGGTTGGAATGATTGAAACGCGGGGTTTCCCGGCGGTTGTTGAGGCGGCTGATGCCATGGTGAAAGCCGCAAGGGTCACGCTCGTAGGCTACGAAAAAATCGGGAGCGGTCGCGTGACGGTTGTGATTCGGGGCAGTGTGTCTGAAGTGAAGGCTTCCTTGGAAGCTGGATTAGAGGCCATCAAGCGCGTCAACGGCGGCGAGTTGGCCTCAAGCCATATCATCGCTCGTCCCCATGAAAACTTGGAATATGTCCTGCCGATTCGCTATACCGAAGCGGTTGACCAGTTCCGGAGTTAAGTTTGCTTAATATTGCTTAGTGTTTCAGTCGATCGTCTTCTCATTTAGTTACGTTATCTCTCTGGGATTGAGTGACTACAAGAGAATTGATCGAAAGGGGTGAAAGCAGTTTAGGATATTGTGTTGGATGAGGCTTTTGACGTGCTTGCACTGAAAAAGGCTAATTAAGAATTGATTGGAAGGGAGATTTTTTACATGGCTATCGCAGTTGGAATGATTGAGACTTTGGGCTTCCCCGCAGTGGTTGAAGCCGCAGACGCAATGGTGAAAGCCGCTCGCGTCACATTAGTCGGTTACGAAAAAATTGGATCAGGTCGCGTAACGGTGATCGTTCGCGGCGACGTATCTGAAGTTCAGGCTTCGGTTGCAGCAGGTATCGAGAACGTGAAACGTGTGAACGGTGGACAAGTTCTATCGACCCACATCATTGCACGTCCCCACGAGAACCTCGAATACGTGTTGCCTATTCGCTACACCGAAGCAGTTGAGCCTTTCCGTGAGAGCGTCTCCGGTATTCGTCCTCTGAACCGCCCGTAATCAATGCAAATCGCTAAAGTTCGTGGCACTGTTGTCAGCACGCAAAAGGAACCGACGCTAACCGGAATTAAATTTCTGTTGGTTCAGTTAATTGACGAAGAAGGTCAACCCCTTCCCGTCTATGAAGTTGCGGCTGACAGGGTGGGTGCGGGAGTCGGAGAATGGGTGCTGATTAGTCGAGGGAGCGGGGCTAGGGAAGTCGAGGGTAATGCAAATCGCCCGATCGATGCTTCTGTCGTCGCTATCATCGACACTGTAACGGTTGAAAATCAGCGCCTCTATGACAAGGGTAAGCAGTGGTAAATTCTGGAAATTGATTAGTTTTTCACTCATTAATTACTAGGTCATCCCTGAAGTCTTGTCACCGGAGCCGAAGTCGCCTCCGGTGCTTTTGTATCGAAACAAATCTTGATTTTTGGTTAAGAAACTGTTTGGAAATATCTGGCATCCGGGCTGAGAATGGGTAGCGATCGGTTCATTTGAAATCGTGTGAATTCTTTTAATGGATAATACCAATGGCGGCCCAAACTGCATCGACCCCTTGGTCTCAGACACTCGTAGAGCCTAAAGTTCACGAGTCGGCCTATGTGCATGTTTTTTCAAATTTGATCGGCGACGTTCGGGTTGGGGAAAATGTTCTGATCGCACCAGGAACTTCAATTCGAGCTGATGAAGGCACTCCTTTTTATATTGGCCAAAACACCAATGTTCAAGATGGCGTTGTTGTTCATGGCTTAGAGAAAGGGCGCGTGCAGGGAGACGATGGCGAAACCTATTCCGTCTGGATTGGCAGTCACACCTCGATCGCTCACATGGCTTTGGTTCATGGACCTGCCTACATTGGGAGTGATTGTTTTATTGGATTTCGCTCCACCGTGTTTAATGCGCGGATTGGTAGCGGTTCAATTGTGATGATGCATTGCCTGATCCAGGATGTGGAAATTTTGCCTGGAAAGTATGTCCCATCTGGATCGATTATCACCACTCAGCAGCAAGCCGATCGCCTTCCGGACGTTAGCCCGCAGGATAAGCAATTCGCACAACTCGTCACGGGTGTTACGGGTGCCAATGAATCGCCACGATCGCGTCCTCACTGCGTCGAAGAACCAGCTAGTATCCCTCCGATTAAAAACGACATGGCTAGTACCTATCAGTCCAAGAGTGCAAGTGCCGAAGTGATGGATCACGTGCGTCAGCTTCTGGCGCAGGGTTATCGCATCGGCACCGAGCACGCCAACAAGCGTCAATTTCAAAATGGTGGATGGAAGACCTGTGCTCCCATTCAAGCCACTTCTGAGTCTGCGGTCCTCGGTGAACTTCAGAACTGTCTGAATGATCATAATGGCGAGTTTGTCCGACTCATCGGCATCGACCCCAAAGCGAAGAAGCGCGTCCTCGAAAAGATTATTCAACGGCCTGACCAAGCGCTCACCGTTGGTAGTTCATCAGGAAACCACAGCAATGGTTCGTCCAATGGCAGCGGCAGCTATAGTGCTCCCGCTGTTAGTCATGGCAGTCCTTCGGCTGATTCGGGTGTTAGTGCTCAGATTCGCCAAGTCGTTAATCGCGGCGGACGCATCTCCGTGGAATATGCCAACAAGCGTCAATTTCAAAACGGTGGTTGGCAGAGCGGCGGCTTCCTAAGTGGCTCCAATGAAGGCAGCGTTTTGTCTGCGTTAAATCAGTTTCTAGCTGAACATGCAGGCGAATACGTCCGCGTCATCGGCGTTGACCCCGTTGCTAAAAAGCGTCTGATGGAAACCGTAGTCCAGCGCCCCAATGGTCAATCCGGCGGAAGCGTCAGTCACGGGCTATCTGTTCCTGTGAATTCTGTTTCGGCGAGCCAGTTTACAGCCCCTTCTGTTAATGCAGATCTGACGAGCCAAGTGCAGCAGCTTTTGAATCAAGGTGCCGCGATCGGTCTTGAATACGCAGATCAGCGTCGTTACCGCGCATCTTCTTGGAGCACCGTGCCTACGATGTCCGGTCGCAGCACCAGCGATATTGTGAACACGATCAATCGGTTTGTTGCGGAACATCCTAGTGACTACGTTCGATTGATCGGCGTAGACACCCGTGCGAAGAAGCGCCTTGCTGAAATCACCATCAGCCGACCCGGTGGAAAGGTCTCTGCACCCACGGCAAGCTACAGCCCGACCGCAGCAGCTTCCAATGGTCATAGTTCCA
Source organism: Synechococcales cyanobacterium OTE_70_concoct_197_sub (assembly GCA_031375925.1). Classification (GTDB taxonomy): domain Bacteria; phylum Cyanobacteriota; class Cyanobacteriia; order Leptolyngbyales; family Leptolyngbyaceae; genus JAAFJU01. Next base: position 1,423 of record JANMIS010000988.1, on the reverse strand, counting down.
ATAGTCACAGTTCAAACGGCAATAGTGCCAATGGTTCCGGTGGATTGAATGGTCAAGCAGCGGACCATGTGCGGAACTTGGTTCGATCGGGCCACAAGCTCACGATCGAATTCGCCGATGTTCGTCGCTACAAGATCAATTCCTGGCAAGTTGCAGGCGTGATCAAAGCAAGCAACGAATCTGGTGCTTTGGACCAAGTGAAGTCCCTCGCTAATGAGTATTCAGGCTCCTATCTCCGTCTGATTGGAACCGATGGTTCTAAGCGTCGGGTTTTAGAAGCGCTGATCCAGAAACCCTAAGAGATTAGCGGTTTGATTACGAACCCAATGTCGCGGACTTCGACTTCGCTCAGCCCACTAAACCCTGGGTCGAGGGCTGAGCGGAGCCGTAGCCCGACCGGGAATTCCCAATGTTCGCTGGATGTTTTGATGTTTCCTCAGTCTCTTAACTTTCAGCCTGTCAACACCGAGCAATATTGCACGAGTGGCGACGTGACTATTTTTCCAGGTGCGGCGATCGCACCCGGCGTTTTGTTGCAGGCGGATGTGGGAAGTCGCATCGTGATTCGGGCGGGGGTTTGTATTGGGTTGGGCTGTGTGATTCATGCGACCCATGGCACCATCACCATTAATGACGGCGCAAATCTGGGTGCGGGCGTGTTGTTGATTGGGGATGTGGCGATCGGTGCCAGAGCTTGTTTGGGTTCGGCAGTAACGGTGATTAATAGTGCAGTAGCAGCGAGAGCTATTTTAGAGTCAGGTTTGGTGGTGGGCGATCGTTCTAGAAAGGAATCCATAGACGAGATTCTAGAAAACATTCCAATGAATTCACAAACCCAAGCGGTCCCAGCAAATCCAATCCCAGCAAATCCAATCCCAGCAAATCCAGTCAATCCGATCGCCAATGGGTTTGACATTGCTAGTAATTTAAATAGTGCTAATGGATTAAACAATGGGGCAACGATCGAACCTCCAAACACTGTTTCTGTTCCACCCATCACACCGATCGTTTCAACCTTCAAATATCCTGAAGAACCGAGCTTCGACATCACCACTTCTGCACCCGTTTTAGATAACTCTGGCAAACCTTGGCAAGGCTGCGACCCAAATCCTTGGGATCCCACTCATCATCCACCGGGCGAAACCACCTGCCAAATCACCAGCAAACCCAAAGAAGCAACGCCCTACAACCCAACCCTATTTTCCGACCAAACGCACGCCTCCCCCTATCCCCCTTACCCCACTCCACCTCAACTTTCCACCGAAACAGTTTCCTCCTTCAAGTATCCTGAACCTATTTCTCACACCATTTCCCCGATCGTCCCTCCAGCCGAGGCTCCAGCCGAACCCGCAGCGCAGCCGATCGATGAACCCGCAACTCTCCCAGAACACAAACCCGTCTACGGTCAGGACTACGTTAACCG
>JANMIS010000977.1:0-1846 GCA_031375925.1 Synechococcales cyanobacterium OTE_70_concoct_197_sub | reverse complement strand
TGTGTAGGCGATGATTTCGCCGGCACTGTTTAAACGCATGCCGGTATGCCATCCGGCACGGTATATTTTTTTGATCTCTTCAATCAATTCGCTACGGCTGTCACGACCAACGGAGAGTGGAACACGAGAGAATACGCCGCTTTGTTCGTAAAGTCCGGCTGTATGATTGTTTTTGAACTCTTGCGCAACGCGGCTAGCGCTCACAGCTAGCCATGCAAGCACTACACCCGAATCAGTCACCGCTAGAAATAAAACACGACCATCCGGGCCGTTGTAATGTCGTCGTTTCTCGGCAGGTACTGGTTGTAGATCAGCCGAGGGAGCCAATGAACACCCGCGAAGGAATCCAGATAACCTGACTTCTGGATAGTCTGGATAAAGAATTAGTTGTGCACCGTGAGCCTGCTCCCTATTTCCAGAAGAATCAATCCACTGCCAATTCAGCCCGGCTTTGAAATTATGTCGTCTGCCATCCGACGCCTCTTTAATACCGGTGAAGGGGAGTTGCCCCAAAACTTCAAAACTTTTTCCCAAATAAATTTGTTGCTTGGAGTTGTCATTCTCGGCAAGCTGCTTTGCAAAGACGCTTTGAACCCCAGCATTGTTAAAGCAACGCATCAGAGAGCCAAGATTTTCAAAACTCATTGTGTGCGTTCCTGTGATTCCGATAGTTCCGTTCCCACCGTGCTGCTCGTTGTCTATGCTGCCATTAGCAGAGGAAGCTGCGGCTGGGTTTCTACTACAAACGGCTGCATAACTTGTGCGACCGCCTGTATCACCGGTGCAACTACTGAATTGCCAAACTGCTTGTACGCTCGGGTATCGGACACGGGTATCTTGAATGTGTCGGGAAGCCCCATTAATCGAGCGCATTCCCGCGGAGTCAGTCTACGGGGGTTCCTTGTCAAACCTTGATCCAAAAGAATCTCAGAGCCGTCTTTGTAGTAGCGAGCGGATAATGTTCGCGTAACACTAGATGGTGTGACCAATCCAAATCCGAATCCATTTCCGGCCGCTTGGTGCTTCTTTTTATAGTTTTGTAGATAAGTCCACAGGTTGTCGGTTAAGGTGTATTTATCGTGAATATTCTTCTTTGTGTGATCAAAAAATCTTTCTTCATCGTGGTCAATGTACGGTTCGGTGGATCGGCGATGCAGAATTTCTCCTAAAACGTGCTCGCCTTTGCTGGGCAGTTCCAACATTTCCCAATCAAAAAAGTTTGCTTCTCTAAAGCCGATAATGATTATTCGCTCTCTATGCTGAGGGACGAAGTGGGCGCCATCGATGACCTTATAAAAGACCTGATAACCGAGTTGGTCTTGCAGTGTCCGCAAAATTACATCAAAGGTGCGCCCCCCATCATGTGACTGGAGATTTTTCACGTTTTCGAGCATGAAAGCCTTGGGCTGCTTGGTATCGATAATGCGCGCAACATCAAAGAACAAAGTGCCTTGTGTTTCATCCGCAAAGCCATGCGCCCGACCTAGTGCGTTCTTTTTGGATACGCCAGCAATTGAGAATGGTTGGCATGGAAATCCCGCCAACAACACATCATGATCCGGGATGTCTTCAGCATCAACTTTTGTGATATCTCCAGCTATAGCGTGTCGTGAGTCCGGAAAGTTTGCCAGATAAGTTTTTTGCGCGAATAAGTCCCATTCGCTTGTGAATACGCACTCGCCGCCGATGCCTTCGAATGCGTGCCGAATTCCTCCAATTCCAGCAAATAAGTCGATGAATGTGAATTGTCCCTTTTTAGGAGATGGGCCAAACCTCAGCATTCTTTGTAATTCTGCTGCTGTGTGTTCGGGCAATATGCAGTCGCCTTGTTCCCATCTGCGCAATT
>JANMIS010000970.1:0-3028 GCA_031375925.1 Synechococcales cyanobacterium OTE_70_concoct_197_sub | reverse complement strand
CAAAGAACCTTGGTTTTTCTGATTAGGTAGCCGTGATTGATACCGTTGCAGTTAACAAGGATTGACATGTCTACGTTTTGCTCTTTGTGAGAAGATATAGCTATGGACCTACCTTTAACCCTGAATCTGGAACAGCAGTTCAATCTAAAAATCTACCAAGATCAGATTCGTTTCATGAGCCAAGACCAAGCTCAAGAAGCCCTGCTCGAAGTAATGCGCCAAATCATGATCAAAGACAACGTCATTCGTCACCTGATGAAAGCCGCGCTTTAAAGATGCTCCGCTCCAAGTGATTCGCTTGTCCTGAAGTTTCGATCTCAAAAGTCTTGTCAGTCGGCCCCTTCGATCGCACGATCGGAGGGGCTTTACTTTGGAGCCGTTAAAATACTTTTTATCTGGAGCTTAAACCATGAGTTTAGAAACCCTCTTCGACCAACTCAAGCACCCAAACCCGAACTTGCGTGATAGAGCCGCCCTAGAAATCGCTGAAAAGCGCGACGAAACCACCATTCCCCGCCTAATGGAAATCCTCAACGCCGAGGACGTCACCTTCCGCCGAGCCGCCGTTAAAGTCCTCGGCGTCATCGGACCCGACGCCCTCCTTGTTCTAGCCGAAGGACTCACTACAAATGCGGATCCGATCGTCCGCGCAAGCTGTGCCAAAGCCATGGCCCAATGCGCCACCAACTATGACGAAGGCGCAATCCCTCCCGATGCGATCGCCTCCCTCAAGCGCGGCACCCAAGACGAAAACCCCGTCGTCCACCTCGCCTCAGTTATGGCCCTCGGTCAAGTCGGCATCCCAGCCTTTGAAACCATGGTGGAAATCTTGAAAGAAACTGACAACGTCGCGGTGGCGGTAGCAATCATCAATGCCCTAGGTTCGATTCCCGATGCACGATCGATTCCCGTCCTCCAAGCCCTCAGCAAAGACGAAACCGCTGACCCCTACGTTCAAGAAATGGCTACCAGTGCCCTGCCCCGCCTAGACCAAGTCATCAACTACAAAAACTCAAATTGGTAGGAGAAATGGCGTCCAAAAGTAATCTCGTCTCATAGTTGTCTTAATCTATATAACTAATGTTATTTAGAATCAAACTGAAACCCGTCAAATCTGGATCCAAGTTTGGTCAGTATTGGGTATGGGTTTTGGTTGTTTTTTTAGTAGCGAACTCTTTGGGCGGCTAGGAGTTCTCTGCTGAGGATTTTCCAGAGGCGTTTTCGTTGGTCGATGCTGATGGGGCGACTGCCTTTGATCCAGTGCGTGATCATCGATCGGTCCATGTGAAGCTGGGCGGAAAGTTGTGCTTTACTCCAGCCTTTTAGCGTTAAGGCAACATCCAAGGTAATGCCTGTGATTGGGGCGGTGGTTTGGGGGGTGCTGGGTCGGGTGCGACGGGTGCGCGAGACTTTGGATCCGACGGGACGATCGCCCATGCGAATATCTTCAATGCGGATTTCGGCGGGGGTGCTGCGGAGAATCAGTCGTCCGTCAAGCCAAGTGTTAAACCAGTTCTCAAAGCGTCCTGGAATGGTGCTGGTTTCGTCATCGTCGTCCATGCTCCCCATGGGTCTTAGGGCATTGGGGTAGGTTTCATCGTCGAATTCGATGACCCAATCTAGGAGTTTAAGGCGACGGAGTGCGTTGTTCCAGCGGACGAGGAGACGGGTTTGGGTTTCGTCGGTTTTGTAGTGGCTCGTGAGGGGATGGTCGGCTTCGATTTGGCTGAGAAGGTCTCGGACTCGGTAGGTGGCGCTTTGGTGGAGCGGTTCGATCGCGGTGAGAAAGATGGAGAGGCGAGAGGCGAGTTTTTTGCGGGTGGGGTTGATGCGGAGGATGCCTTTAGCAATGCGGCTAAATTCAATCAGGGTGTTGAGTTGGGCGGGGTTGTGTTGGAGGAAAGGGGTGAGCCATTGGCCGGGGACGATTTGAAATTCGATTTCTTTGGGGTAGGCGCTGCGATAGGACCCGCCGGAAGTGTGGGAGGAACTGGTGCGCCCAAGTCGGCTGGTGTAGTGGGTGCCGATGAGACACCAAAAGGGGCTGCTGTCTTGGTGGGCAGTGTGTTGATGGATGCCTTTGTCTTCCATTTTGGTGAGTAAGAGCTGGATGGTGAGGTTGCAGATACGATCGATGATTTGAAGTAGGTGGGCGAATTGTTCGAGAGGTTTATCGCTGTTGCGCTGCCAGCCAAGGTGGTCGATGAGGTCTGAGCTGTTGACTTGAAAGGTGCTTTGCCATGGGGCGGGGCTTTCGCCTGCTTGGGCAATGAGGGTGAGAAAACTATAGGCTTCGTCGCTGCCAAATTGCTGAAGAATGTCCCACAGAACTTTGCCGAGGATCGCTTCGGCTTTGAGGGTTTCGGGGGCAGTGGGGATTATTTCTTGCTCTACAAAAGATTTTGGGAGGAGTTCGTCCCAGCAGTTAATGATGAGACGAGGTTTTTCGGTGGTGGGGTCGATCGGGTCTTGCGTTGTTTTGCCTGAGGTTTTACCTGAGGTTTCGCCTTTGGCTTTGGCAGTGAGTTCGGCGGCGGCGGCTTGAAACTGTCGAGGGTCGCCTTCTTGGAGGGTGCTGGTTTCGCCCTTACGTTCGTCGGATTTGCGACGGTAGAGTTTTTGTAGGGCGTCTTCCCATTGGAGTTCGGGCGGGGTGGTGTTGTCAGTCATGGCGGCCTCCTAGGGAAATGGAGAGGTGAGAATTTAGAATTTAGAATGATGAATTACAGAAAAGCGTAATTCTTTAAGTCTTTATTTCTTTTTTTACTGATTTCTGTAGTTGCTTTCGAGAAGTGTGCGAAGCATGTCTACCATGGGGATTCCGAGGAAGACGGACTGCATTTTAATAGCTTTGTGGAGGTCTTCGCTGATGTCTAGGGTGAGTCTTTTCATTTTGCCTTTTTCAAGGGCGATCGGGGTATTCGGAGGCGTGGTGACTGACTGGGGTGATGAAGTGATGGGTTCGGGCGTTGTGCCTGTGACAAATTGGTCGAGTTGAGCGATTTGTAGCGCGGGGTTTGGCTTTGGG
>JANMIS010000902.1:0-3585 GCA_031375925.1 Synechococcales cyanobacterium OTE_70_concoct_197_sub | reverse complement strand
GGCAGCGACAGGAGTCTTGAATACGCCAAGATGATACATATCCGTCACGTCGGCTGCGAGATGCAAGCCCGAATTGCGAGCTGGCCCTTTTGGGTTGTGGCAGTGAGAACAATTGACCTCCAGCCATGCCCGAGCCCGTTGGTCCAACGTTCCTGTGGAGGGGGCGTCCCAAACCGCGAGCCTCGGCGCATCGTCTGGTTTCGGGGCATGAACTAGCTTGCCTGTTCGTGTCCAGTTCGTCAGTTGATTCTCTGTGCCATGCTCGTACTGCATATCGCGATTCAGATTGCGGGCCGTAGGTCCCAACGGTTCCATCGTTTCATTGAGGTGACAACGCTTGCAATCGTTCATGTTTGGGACCGCATGCGTGTTGCTTCTCGGAGTTTCATCCGTATGGAGCCACTGGACCTCGACGTTGGCTCCGGTAAGGGACAATTCTGCATCCGTTTGATCTGAATTCCAAACGTACGGCAACCCTGTCCAACCTTCGTCGGTTCGCTTGAGAATGCGCGTTTCAATGAGACGTCGGCCCTTGGAAGGATCCACTAAATCGATGGGGTAATAGAACGTCTTAGCAATCACCGTTCCAATCGGGAAATCGAGCGTTCGAGTCTCCTCATAATTCGCAGATGTCCCCTCCGGCATTTTGATCAAACGCTGCTTTGAGGAGTAGTCTGAAAACAACGGAGTATTGAGGTCGTATTCAACAACTCCTTTTGCGGGCACTAGGTTTTCGATTCTCCCTTGAAACAGCTTGTACTCAGACAATTGCTGTGGAAACTTAAGTTGGTTTCGTCGAGTGGCAACTTGCGTAACTGGCTGGTTTCCTTCTGTTGCCGTAACGTGCTCGATGTGTGCAATGACAACTGGTTCGGTTGGTTGACGACAACCAACCAACGTTGTAACCATGCAAAGAAAAACGGAGAACGTTCTCATATCCGCTTAGTTTACTCCAAGAATGGAGATGGGTTCGAGTGGTGCGCGCTTTCCGGCGTAAGACTCAAGGTCCCGAGTAATGGTTGGTTTGCCCCCTTGAAGAACCGTTGCAATCCCAAGGTTAGCAAACGTCGCTTCGCCATTGTTCGAAATAAAAATGCGAGACTTTTCTGGTAGCTTTCCCTCTACTTCGATTTTCGGATTGTTGATCCCGTCAACGATGATGTCGGGCATCGGCAAGCCGGCGACCTGCTCGAATAGTTTGCCTATTTCACCTTGCGGGCTCTTTCCTCCGCCGGAAAAGCTATTGTCGTGAATGTCGATTCCCTCCGGAAAAGGATCGTAGTCCGCGTCTTGGAATTTACGCTGAGCGATCAAGTAACTAACGATGGCACAATTGGTCGTGTTGTGTCCATGGATTTTGTTGTCGAATATCTCGACATCATCGTTTGCCATGATCATTAGGCCGGTACCCGGTGGTACGGATGCAACAATCCCACCTTTGTGCGCAAAATTGGGATGGTTATTGTCGTACAAATTGTTCTTGTAGACTCGGCAATGCGCACCGTTCTTTAGTTTCAAGCCAGGCAGCGAAAAAACCAAGAGGCCGCCAGTGTTGTTGGTCGAATTGTTCTCGTAAACATCTGCACCAATGGTATTCTCAATTTCAATCCCAGCCACATTGCGTTCGGCACGATTGTGACGCACAATCGCACGCTGAGTTTGCCCGACGTAGATTCCCGCATCCGAAGCGCATTCGGCGACGCAGTGTTCGATCAAGACATCCGAGCATAGCACTGGATAGATACCGTACGCGCCGTTCTTTTCGTCGGGCCCATTCGTCCACCAAGTACGAATACGACGGATGGCAACGCGATTCGAATCCTCGATTTTGATCGCGTCCCCAGGCGAATTTTGAATTGTAATATCCTCGATGGTGAAGTTATCTGCTTTGATCTTTAGGCCTTCTCCCCCTGAGCCTGCCCGCTGGCCAGTAAAGTTTAGAAATGTCTTGTCGAGCCCTTTCCCGCGGATCGTAATGTCAGGTACGCCATTGAGAGAGAGCGTTCCTTTGAATTCGAATGTCCCCTCTGCGAATTCGATGATCTCACCTTTTTCGGCGAGAATTAACGCCTCCTGCGCACTGCGTTCAGCTTCGGCTCCTGGCTGGATGAGAGTGACCTTCGGTTTTGGATCTCCCGTTGAGAGAGGCTCAGATGGAACAGTTTTCGCTCCAGACTGAACAGGCGATGTGGAAGTGCTTTGGCTGCAACCAACCAGTGGAAGCATACAGCCGAGCACAGCGAATTTGCAAAGTAGCCTCAACATAATTTGCTTTCAGAAAGGGACGATACGCTGGGATTCTACCCACGCATCGCATCGAGGAAGAGTTTGGGCATTCGAAGAATACTTTTTTTATCATACAGCCTGAGCAAGTCCCATCCAACTTGGTTTGCACTTGAATGCGATGGAAACCATGCTGGCTTGGGGAAGTTGCAAAGCGGTCCCCAAAGTACTGTTTTGTCTATCTCGCTAATGCAAAAGGTATTGTGGACGTGACCGATCCCGCTTTTGGGTTCCAAAAGGGTCGCTCCGGGGTAGCCACCCCATGGGGGAGTCATCAGTCCATATGCAACTCCTGACCATTGGTTGATGCAAACGACGCCGTACCTGAGCTTGCTCAGTGCAAGTTCCAAACGTTTCGCGTACTTGGAAGCAAAACCGTTAGTGAGAGTCAGCGTAGCGCAGAGCGTGCCAAACAGTCTTTCGTTGACGAAGTCTATGGCAGCGTCCAAAAATGCCAATGGATCGCTTTCTGATAGTTGGGTTTCGGCGCACACACAAACAAAGGACTCTTCGTCAAATAAATGTGGCGAGGCATTCGGGTTTGCGTCTCGAATAAGCGTCCAAGGCAATGTGCCATCGCTTGATTCGGGAGTTGGTCTTTGAGTTGCTTTTGCAAATCGCTCCTGAGCGCCTGGATAGTAAGCGAATCGAGTCGGTGTTTTGCGAAATAACGAGTCGATCAAATCAAGGAACTCGATACGCTGAGGCCATCCTCGCGATGTCACGATCATTTTGGTCGCGAGGCAGTTAAATGAGGCGTTGTTGACGATAGACGCGACAACGTGCTCCGCTTGTGCTCGCAATTGTTTGCGCGGGTAATTGCCAGGTAAAATGATCCAGGGAGTGACATTCCCAAGCTCGCTCGTAACGGACTTGGTCACCAGCGGTCGGTTTTCACGTTGACGTTGACTTCTCTCAGTTGAGTCGCGTCCCCACAAAATCATGTCATGGGTTAAATGCGAGCCCGTTAGATGAAGTCCTCCTATGTCGGTGTGGTTGACAACCGCTTCGCCAACTTCTCTGCCACCGATAACGATGCGTAACACATTGGCATCCACCAGCGGCCGAAAGGCGTCCAGAAAAATTGGTTCCAGATACTCGTTAACAGGATTGAGTTTCAGCAAGACCGCTTCCCGATTGGTGAAGATTTTGCTCAGCATGTCGGTAGCGGGAATCGAACTGACATTCCCAGCTCCTAACACGCCCGTGATCTTGGCTCCGTTTTTGCTTGTTGCACTCCAGTTGTTGGCGAATAGCTGGGCTGGATCTGAACCGGTTTGTCGCCAAACTTCCGCTTTTAAG
>JANMIS010000889.1:0-5208 GCA_031375925.1 Synechococcales cyanobacterium OTE_70_concoct_197_sub | reverse complement strand
GAAAGAATGTGGTACAAGATAGTCTCTTTTTGAAGAAGCCGATCGCTATAAATCTCATCCGATCGCCAGATCATTGTATTAAAGCATAGTTCCAAATAGTAGTTAGGATCGACAATCCGATCGCGTTTTCAAGCGGAATCGTCTAACCCACAAAATCGGGCAGCGGAACCGTTGGTATCTAAATCAATGAGTGCAACCTTTAATCCAAGTTGAGCCATGCGATAGCCCAAGTGTAAGCCTAAGGTTGTTTTACCAATTCCTCCAGCATTAGCAACGATCCATAAAATAATCTGTCGCTCAGGCTTAACGCCTTGAAGAGTTGGCATGTCTAGCATGGGTTGACGAAAAGTAGTGTTCATATTGAGTTAGAAGATCGATCTTCTAATCACTGAAAAATTGGGTTCATCTTACTGTATTTGTCGCCTATGGCAACACTTAGTCAGTGACTGGAACCCAGATAGTTATAATCTTTACGGCTAGAAAGTTCTAGTCGCTTCACGGTAAGTCTTTAACCGTCAGCGTAGCAACCTCAATTTCAAGCTGTTCGATCGTGGGTAGGCTGTTTTGTAATTCTGAGGGAAGGTTCTTTTTAAGTTGGAAGGTAGAGACACCGATCGGTTTTTGCATGTCGTTGAGGGCGTACTCTACGATCGTCTTATCTTTAGATTTACAGATGATGAGACCGATCGTCGGCTCATCCCCAGTCCGCCGCAGAATATGATCGACCGCTGTTACATAGAAGTTCATCTTGCCAGAATATTCAGGTTCAAATTCGCCCATTTTTAAGTCGATGACGACATAGCAGTGCAAGTGCGTGTGATAAAACAGCAGGTCTAATCGGTAGTCTTTATTGTTGACCGTGAGCGGGTACTGACTTCCGAGGAACGCAAAGCCCATGCCAAGTTCAAGCAAAAAGTCTCGAATGTGATCGACGAGTCCTTTTTCTAAGGCCCGTTCCTCGGCTTCGTGACTCAGATCTAGAAACTCAAAGCAATAAGGGTCTTTCATCAATTGACGAGCCAGGTCAGATTGTGATTTTGGGAGAACCCGGTCGAAATTTGTGACAGCCCCGCCCAATCGTTGGAATAAGCCAGTTTCGATCTGAAGGACCAGGATATTTCGGCTCCACCCGTTTACGATCGTCTGCTGGGCATACCAAAGACGTTGTTCTGGGCTTTTGGTTTTTTCTAGAAGTGCAATGTTGTGATATCAAGTAATTTGTGCAAGCACCTCTTGCACAATTGAATCATCAGGGTATGCCTCTGCGAATGTCCTTATATATTTGAGGCTTCGAGATGAGAATCCTTGCATTAATGGAAAAGCTTGCTTCAGGTCTTTTGCTAACTGGTCAATCACTTTTCCGCCCCATCCAGCCTCATTTTGGCGCAAAAGGATCTCACGCCCGATGTTCCAGTAGAGCAGTACGAGTTCGCTGTTGACCGAAAGAACGGCCCGAACCTGTGCTTGATGGATACGCTCTTTTAGCGATCGTAAGAATGCATCGTAGTTCTCTGAAAGGAAAGAATTCTTTTGGGTCATGCGAAAAGAGTGAAGGGAAGACTATACGAACAGCATACCGTTTCCTTTTGTGCGCCACTAATTTTTTGAAAAAGTACCCTTGTGGGTACCACTGTTTTGGTTGTAAATCGCTAATGATGAAGGCACATTACATCATCCTATGGAAGTCTTTATTATGTTGATGACACCACTTGCCAGCGGTCTATCAGGGGCGATCGGGAGCGATTATCGTCGGACGGGGAATGAACTAATCTTCGTAGAGTTTGGGGGGAAATTATCCACTGTAAAACTGGGTCCAGTATCAGTTGTAGCCTCTGGAATCACAACGCTGAGAGGCACTTGGACCTTTGATTTTGATTCAGGAATACAAGGCGCAGATTTCACGACAGGTGATATCTGGTGGGAACAGGAGACTGATGTTCTACGCAAAATGGTGCCAACGGGAAGTGCAAAGATTATTAATCTGGGTGCAGTAGATTTTGAAACCCTAACGCCAACTCAACTCAAAGAGCTAAATTACACAACAACACCTATTCCTGGAAACAACGATTCGACCAATCAGCTTGTGGCCGGAAATGTTTTTGCAGTGGCAACAAATGCTGGAAACTACACGAAAGTAAAAGTTTTAACCTATGGCTATAACCTGGAGATTCAATGGATCACGTATCACTTTGGATCCCTCTATCAAGTATTAGGCAGAGGCTACAATCAGCCCGAAGATGTAATTCTCAGCAATGATGAAACCACGGCCTACATCACAGAACGATCGGGCACATTATTACGAGTTGCGCTGAATCAAGCCGATCGGGCCAACGCAACCGTCGTGACTTCTGGCATGACAGCACCCCATCAAATTTTCCTAGACGAAGCTCGGAATCACGCCTATGTAGTAGAATTTGCAGCGCCAGGGCGACTGTTAAAAATCAATCTCACCTCAGGCCGACAGTCAGTCATCGTCGGAGACTTACAGGGTGCAATCGGCTTATTAATCAGCAAAGATTTGCAATTTGCCTACGTCAGCGAACAGACGCGATTGGGTGGACGAGTGACTCGAATTGATCTGAGTACCAAACAACGTCAAGTGATCGCGAGTAGCCAAGTTGCGCCATTCTTTATGACCTGGGTGGATGCCAATGAACAGGCGATTTATTTAGTCGAACGGGATCCAGCGAACCGCATTTCATTACTGGATTTGACGACTTCTCCCGTTGTTAGTTCAACCGTTGTAAGCAATTTACCTGCGCGCCCATCTAGCATGGATATCGTTGTTCCAGGTCGCCTGTTGGTTTGTAGCAATGATGTCATCACAGAAATTGACCTTGGCTTTAGCCCCTCAGGTCCACTGCTATTGGGAATTGGCTTTGTCCCGTTCGATCGGATTACAGCGGCAGGAAAAGCGGATACATCGGTCGATCCAGCCTACTTCTTCCAGGTCAAGGATGCTCCATTTGGGGGAACATTGCCCTTGATGATCAACCATAATCGTGCCTATAACGATGGCGGTCAATTTTATCAAGTCTTAGTAGATGGCGTAGTCAAAACTGATGCCTGGAGTGATTATGAATGGGATGAAAGTACCACTCGTTTTGAATTGCGAACCTTAAATCCTGGCCCGATTCCAGGTGTCGGAGGCGTTGGTTATTATCCTGTACGATCGCCGGATCAACTCTGGTTGAATGCTTGGCTAGGTACGCTCCTAAATACCGTCGGGTTATCTGATGGACTACATACCATTAGCCTTCGAGTGGTAGACAATGTGGGAAATGATTTAAATGGTGGAGATGGAATGGTGAACCTGACGGTCTTGCTAGACAACAGCCCTTGCATCGGAACATTGGCGACTCCGACGCTGAGTGATGGCACAGTCACAGATCCTAACTGCGGCACACTCAAATATGGTGCAGATAGAACTAAGCAAGTCCGAATGGCCTACACAGCATCCCATCCCCGTGGCTACGCAACCTACAGTTTCTCGTTGATTAAAGGGGTTAACTTACTGACACCACCGAGTACGGGTGGAAGCGTCAGTACAGTCTCGTCTCCAGTGATAGCGGGTGTTGCAACCCTTCTAGGAAGTTGCACAGTTGCTGGGTTCTCTGAATATCTCTATGTTGCTGCTACAGCTACAACAGGTTGGGGACGATGCAGTCAATATGATGCTTCAGCAGCGATCGCTTTCGTCCTCACTCCTAATTAGACCTTAGGAGTAATCGGCTATTTTAAAGTTTTGACTCCCGTGGGCGACTATCGGGAGTCTTATTCGTTGGTATTGGGATAATCGATCGTCTCACCATAATCGCCTTCTGCGACGATACGATCGGTGGGTTGCCAATCATTAGCTTGAATAACGAAATCGAATTGTTTCTTTAGTTCCTCAGTCGAGAGTCGTTCTAGTCCTTTTCCCCAAGGCATTCCGAAATTAAAGGGTAAACCAATTTCAGATTCTACCTGCCGATCGCGATTAATAAACCGAAGGTACTGCCCCATAGTTGTTGCCTCATTACAGATTCGATCGTACTTGTAGATTTCATCATAAAGGATTACCAGTTTCTTGGCTTGCTCCTCTATATTCTGTTCCAAAATGCTATCCAGATTCAATTTTTCGATCGACCTATAACGCTCCCCCGTCCATAGCTCTAACCCGATCGCACAACCCTCACCCAAAATATTCTCTTGCCACTCCTAAAATTTCTATTCTAGATAATAGAAATTTATGAGAGTTATCGATTCTTCTGGGTTAATCCATAGGCAGGAAATATTTGGAATTCAGAGAGTGGCTTCACAATAATAAATGGGTATTTACAAAGCCTTTGAGCAACGTATAATGAACGGATTTTTAACATTTTTTCGAGCTTAGGATTTTCGTTATGCCACGTTGCCTATCCTTTTCGATCGATCGTCCTCATGTCGAATTGTTGGGAATTCAATTGAACATTCAGCCGATCGAAGATGGGCAATTACCCAATAACTATACGTATTTTCTTCATGCTTGGTTCTTGGATCAGATGCGAGAGATGAGTCCGACGCTTTCAAAGGAGTTGCATGATAATCAAGAGGAGAAGGCGTTTACATTGTCTGGGTTTCTGGGAAATGTTGAGATTCGGGACCAGAGAGAGTGGTTTCGATCGGGGGAACAGTATTGTTTTGTGATTACGGGATTGAATGCGATCGTTTGTCAGGCATTAGGAGAATGGCAAATTCCACAGGAGATGGTATTACAAGGAATGCGGTTTGGGATTGTGGGTGTGTGGCAGGTGTTGCCAGGGCTGACTTATGACGAGATGTGGGAGCGTTCGACGGGGGGAGATTTGAGTTTGACGTTTGTGAGTGCGACGGGATTTCGGAAGGCGGGAAATCATATGCCGTTACCGATTCCGGAGAATGTGTTTCATAGTTATTTACGCCGATGGAATGTCTTTGCGCCGATCGAGTTTGAGCAGGATGATTTTCTGAAGTGGGTGAATGAATGTGTGGTGATTGTGCGGCATGAGGTGAGATCGGTGAAGGTGAAGGTGGGGAAACAGGGTTTGGTGACGGGGTTTGTCGGAGCGGTGCAGGTGGGGTTGACGTCGAAGGCGGTTGAGGAGCCGGAGTATGTGCAGTTGGTACGGACGTTGGTGGGTTGTGCGCCGTATTTTGGGACGGGACATAAGGTGGCATTTGGATTGGGGCAAACGCGATCGGGTTGGT
>JANMIS010000738.1:0-1072 GCA_031375925.1 Synechococcales cyanobacterium OTE_70_concoct_197_sub | reverse complement strand
CGCTCACCATCGAATCGGTCGCGGTTTCCATTCCACTTAGCGAGATCTACCGAAACGTTACTTTCCCGCCTGTTTGACATTACAGGCCCTACCGGTCGGAAGCCGTGGCGAGTATCGGATTGCAAACAGACTCGATCTCTGCTGAGCCTGTCGCCGAATTGTTTTCTATCGACTACAATCCGGGACAAGTCTTTTTCGCAAATTTCGATGCTTGAAAACCCATTTCCATTCCAATTCCTCATTGTTTCATAAAATGATCACGATTTCACAGAGACTCAACGAAGCCGAAAAACTCAAGGATCAAGGCAAACTTGATGAAGCGACCAGTTTGCTCACCGGTATCTTGTCGGAGGACGAGAGCCATGTTCTCTCCCATATGATGCTCGCTCGAATCTACACGCAAACCGGTCGGCATCTCGAAGCCGTTCAGCATGCTGAGAAAGCGTGCGAACTGGAGCCAAACGAATCCACGAACTATACAGTTCTGAGCGTTACCTACCAGCGTGCTTGGGCCGGAACACAAGAACAACGTTATATTCAATTGGCCGAAGACGCAATGGCCCGATCTCGCATGATTGGCGGTTAGTTTTTTGGTTCGTTTTCACTCCCTCCGCGAACCCCTTGTTTGCGATCCCTCCTTGCTTTTTAGGTTTTAGAAATGAGCCTTCCTCCTTGGTCCATAGGTGTTTTTACAAGTATCGATGCCGGCCTCGGTGTCCACTTAGAAGTAGCTCGCGACTTGCAGATCCCGTCGATTCAGTTGCACACTCCGCATGCCGCTGGTCGCACCCCCCAGGCCGCTGAGCAGTTTCTCAAGAAGCTCGATAATTACGGGATCGAGTTGACCTGTGTGTTTGGAGGATTCGAGGGCGAAAGCTACGCCGATATTCCGACCGTGGAAAAGACGATTGGACTCGTCCCAGCCACCACCCGATCGGCTCGACTACAAGAAATGAAAGAGATATCTGATTTCACGCGTCTCTTGGGTTGCAACACGGTCGGATTGCATCTCGGCGTAGTGCCACATGATGCCCAGTCTCGTGAGTACGCGGACATCATTGAGGTTACACGT
>JANMIS010000871.1:0-1913 GCA_031375925.1 Synechococcales cyanobacterium OTE_70_concoct_197_sub | reverse complement strand
GATCGACCCATCAACACTGCAAACCACAAGAATGCAATGGCCACCCAAGCCGATAGCCAGCCATTGATCGGCGCAGGTCCGATCGCCATGAGCAAACCACCCAACAGTGGAGCGATCGATGGAAATCTGGTGAAAAATTGGGCCGATCGCTTCATGATTTTCTAGGTACGAACTTATCTTTTGCTGCACTGAGTTGAGTGAACAGGTGATGGACGATCGCGTTACTATGTTGAACAAAGTTATGTTGAACATAGTTTTGCTCAACATAACTTTGTTCAACATAGTGTGTTAGAGCAGGAGACAGATTAGGCTAACGATTTTTTGCTTGGGTGCTTAGTGGCACAGTGGAGTCCTCGATCGTAACTGCTTTGATTATAGAATCCATTTGACATCTTTAGGGATATTTTTGATGCTATTTAAAGTTGCTAGAAGTCTTTACCATGGCCTATTCTACGAATCTAACTGATGCTGAATGGGAAATTCTTGAACCCATGCTCGTTGACATCCTTCCACGCAAAAAGCAAACCCGTCCCTCCAATTGGAGCAAACGAGATATCATTAACGGCATCTTCTATCAGCTCAAAAACGGCTGTAATTGGCAAGACCTCCCAAAAGACTTTCCGCCTTATTCCACGGTCTATTGGCACTACAAGCAATGGAAAAATGCTGAGGTTCTCGATACCTTACGGGATGCATGGCAAAGTCCGAGAGAACGTCAAAAAAAAGTCAATGGACAACTTTAATTATGATTGATGCACAGGGCGTCAAGAACACCTGTAAGGACTCATTGAAATGCTGACCCAGAATATCGACTACTTCAAAGCAAAGCCAGTCAATATTCCTGAAATTACGGTCCTCCTGGACCACGGATACCGCCCAGACAAGCTGCAAACAGCATTGGAAGCGGTCTATCCTCAAATAATGAAGAAAATAAGATTTGAGCGTTCGCCCAAGCCCTCAAAAGTGGAAAAGGAGGCGACAGGGAAAAAAGGATTTGTCCCTGTCGCAACTTGCTAGGTCATTGAACGCTCTAATGCTTGGATGGAACGCTGTAAGAACCTAGTGAAGAATTTTGAATGGACATTGGCAAATGCCAAGGCAAAGATTGATTTACGCTTTATTCGTCTGATGGTAAAACGCCTTGCTAGGTCTTAAGTCTTGAAAAGATGTTAAATGGATTCTATAGAAATCAATGTAAAGGAAATCGGTTTCATCATCGTAGGTTTGCCAGCGATCGTCAGGTAAACCAATTGGGATTCCATTGCAAGAAATTGCGATTATATTTCTATTCCCATTGAATGGGTTCTCTACCTTCAAGTCTTCCGATTGAATTCTCTAATCGTCAGGAAGACTTAGAATTTCGTCTTCGATCAGTTCTGGAAGATCTTCAGTGTGGACATGAAGATGACAGACGGAACCTGTGAGTTCAGCAAGAATATCGCCTCTTTGATCATCTGTGAGGGTAGATAGCTTGAGCTGGTTGAGAAGAATCAGCACTTTTTCGCATTCTTCACCGAGTTCGTCTAGGAGAACGGAAAGTGTCGATTGTGTTTGAGAGTATGGTGCAATATTAGAAATCATTATTGTCCTCTTCTAAGTCGTTTTTCTGCACGGGCCAGGCTTTTCTTTAATCCTGCAATTTCTTTCTCCCAGTAGTAGATCAGGTTTTGATCTGGGCTAGGTTTGTTCTTTTCATCTTCAATCTTTCCGTAATGGATCTCAACTTGTCGCTGGATACTGTTGACTGATTTCTGAAATTTCTTCTTGGGCAAGAGCTTAACCTCCGATCGCATACTCCTATTTTAATCGATCTTGCAATTCTCCGATCGCCCTCCCCTTCATTCTACATTCTCACCTCTAATGTCTTCATCCTCGATCGCCCCCAACGCCTTAAGAGAAGCGATTCTCCGGAG
>JANMIS010000732.1:0-2471 GCA_031375925.1 Synechococcales cyanobacterium OTE_70_concoct_197_sub | reverse complement strand
TTTTTTCTGGGTGGGCTTAAGCTGTTGCCCGCTAGTCGCGCTTCTCTCATTGTCGCGCTCAATCCGATCGCCATTGCCCTATCTTCCGCCATTCTTTTTCGAGAACCCCTGTCAAAGCTCAAAATATTAGGCATTCTCACATCACTCATCGGTGTTTCTGTCATTTTGTCTAAAGGACATCCCCTAGAACTCATCAAAACGGGAATCAGCACAGGCGATTTACTGCTCTTCGGCTGTGTTGCCAGTTGGGTCAGCTATACGCTCATTGGCAAACAGGTCTTAAAAACTGTGACCACACTAACCGCGACTACCTACAGTTGCCTTCTCGGGGCAATCGCGCTGTTCCCGATCGCCCTCCACTTTGGACTCCTCACCGATCTGCCTAAACTCACTCCCGTCGCTTGGCTGAGTACGGCCTACATGGGTGCGATCGGCACTGTCGTTGCATTCCTCTGGTATTCAGAAGGCATTCAAACAATCGGTGCAGGTCGAACCGCAGTTTTTACCAATCTCGTCCCCGTTTGCGCAGTCTTAATGGGCGTAATGGGTCTGGGAGAACCTTTCACTCCTGCAATCGCGATCGGTGGCACCCTCGTCATCAGCGGTGTCCTATGCACCAACCTATCTCGTGGGGTGAGCGCAGTCGAACCCCAGTCAAGATAAAAAGCCCCCAACTGTGAGAATTGGAGGCTTCGTTGAATGATTTTTAGTCAATGATTCGAGTCAAAACCTATCGAGTGCGAGTCGAAAGTGCGACTTTACAGGTTGCCAGAATGCTGCGATCGAGGTCACTCAAAGAACCAATGGATTTCAAGCCTTGCAGACCCACTTGAAGCATGGGGGTATTCTGTGAAGATGCGACTAGGCTGGTGCGATCGAGTGCTACTTTCAGCGGCGTTTCAGTCTTCTCATAGGTATCCAATACCTTTAGAGAGAGTTGGTCATTGGCAAATTCACCATAGGTACAGTCAAAGCTAGAATTGGGCGAATACAACGCGCCTTGAACATTCCCTTTTTTCACTTCAAAGACGAAATACGTTACCTCAGCTTGATTAGGCTGGTCAGATTCGCCGTAGAGATAGGTCCCATCTGCCAGATGAGTAGGGACTTCGGCGATCGCCCGGTCTGAGAACATCGCTCCTGCGGCCAAGATGGCTAGCGTACTCACTGCCGTCATCACCTGCATCGTCCAACCCTTGAAGCCATTCGTTTCGTTTTTCATTTTAAGCACTCTCTCACAGTATTTAAGGGTTGGGATGGTTTCTGTGGTGATGTAGTGAGAAGCGTTAGGCGCTTATGCAATTCATCATTAGGTCATACATCTCAAGGATGAAATTAGCCTTTGCGATGGGCAAACCGGGGGGCTTCTTGAGGCTTAACCCTGATGTCATCGCTTGGAAGCTTTCCATATAACTATCAAATCATGTTCACCTGAGAGCAGCAACCTAAGAGAGTGACAGTCCCTCATCTGGCCTGATCTTAATCGTCACAAAGTTCTCCTTCAAACCCAGTTATTCATTCGATCGGAGCCTAAGTGCCCAGACCGTACGACCAAAGACTTTTAGAGACTTTCAATCGATTTTCAAGCCCCATAACGATCCCCAGCTTTGCTTCGATCGAACTTATCAGGAGCAACAGAGCATATTTACTTATTCAGCAATTATCACTTTAAAGCTATGAAGAGTTTAATTGAGGCTTGCAAGCTTTTATTTCAAGAAAAAAGGGAACAAATTGTCCCCTTTTGTAAACATTAACTTTTGCGACGCTTTTAGGTTTAGGAGGCGAGATATTCCTGTACGAGTCCTTTGCGGCGACGGAGGTAGTCTAGCGCTTGGCGCTCTAGTTGACGCACTCGTTCGCGGCTTAGGTTGAGGCAGTCGCCCACTTTAGCCAGCGATCGTTCGATGCCATCATCCAGGCCGTAACGCAGCATCAAGACTTCCCGCTGCTGGGGCGTCAGGTCTGCCAACATGTTCTTCAGGTCTTGGCGCAAGAGCACCTGGGTTGTGTAGTCTTCTGGGGAAGCGGTGCCATCCTCTAGCAGGTCGCGCAGTTCCGTATCTTGATTGTCTCCCACCCGCATATCTAATGAAATTGGCTGACGAGAGACTGATAGATACTCGCGGATTTCTTTCGCATCCAAGTCCATCACCGCAGCAATCTCATTCACATTCGGGCTACGGCCCAGTTCTTGAGTCAATTCGCGTTGTGCACGTTTGATTTTGTTGAGCTTTTCAGTGATGTGGATAGGAAGACGGATGGTGCGGCTTTGTTGCGCGATCGCTCGTGTAATTGCTTGACGAATCCACCAGTATGCATAGGTTGAAAACTTGTAGCCCCGCATAGGGTCATATTTCTCAACGCCGCGCTCTAGGCCCATAGAGCCTTCCTGAATCAAATCTAGAAATTCAAGGTTGCGTTTTTGATATTTCTTGGCGATCGAAACCACCAATCGGAGATTTGCTTCGATC
>JANMIS010000812.1:0-6437 GCA_031375925.1 Synechococcales cyanobacterium OTE_70_concoct_197_sub | reverse complement strand
GGAGGCGAGGTCTCGGCCAAAGGGTTTTTCGATGACGAGGCGGGTCTTTTGGCTGTCTTCAAGCATTCCCGATGCGCCGAGTTGCCGGATGGCTTCGGGGAAGAAATTTGGGGCGACGGAGAGGTAGAAGACTCGGTTGCCGCGCGTGTTACGGATGGGGTCGAGTTCGCTGAGGAAGGCTTTGAGTTTTTGGTAGCTGAGGGGGTTGTCGATGTCGCCGGAGCAGTAGAAGAGTCCTTTAGAGAACTCGTCCCAGAGGCTTTCGTCGCCGATGCCATCGGAAAATTCGGTGATGCCTTCCCGCATTTGATCCCGGAAGTATTCGTGGCTCCAGTCGCGCCTTGCGATGCCGACGATCGTAGTTTCAGGGGGAAGCTTGCGTTCTTTGCGGAGTTTATATAGAGCGGGGACGAGTTTGCGTTTGGTCAGGTCTCCGGAGGCTCCGAAGAAGACGATGATGTTGGGTTCTGGAATACCTTGCTGCTGCAAGCCCTCGCGCAGGGGGTTTTCTCGGAGCGGCGTAGCTGTGAGTGTCGCCATAGAATTTTGAAGTGGGTTATGAAGAATTTTATGAACAATGGGCTAGTTTGCGTTTTTAGTCCGCCCTGGAATTCATTCCAGGGCTAATAGCGAAAGTCCGTTGAAACGGACTGAAGAGTTTGGTCTACCTTCTCCAACCTGTTTCAACAGGTTTTCGCTATTAGCCTTGCGACTTCAGTCCAAGGCGGACTGTGCCGAAGATACAGAATCTTAAGCAGCAGCATCTTAAGCAGCAGCGATCGTATCAATCTTGTCTTGAAGCGCTTTCATCAAGGTTTCAAAGGGCTTGACAAACTTGACGATGCCGTCTTCTAGCAGATCCTGCATGGTGGCATCGAGGTCGATGTTCACGTCGGGGTCTTTGAGGCTGGCAATTAGGGCGATCGCATCATCCAAGTTCGTTTCGATGCGGGAAGCGACATCACAGTGATCGACGCAGGCATCGATGGTTTGGGGAGGCAGGGTGTTTACGGTATCCGGTCCGACTAGGCCGTCAACGTACATGACATCGCTGTAGTCGGGGTTCTTGGTTCCGGTGCTGGCCCAGAGGAGGCGTTGGACTTTTGCTCCTTTGGCGGCAAGGGCTTTCCAACGATCGCTTTCGCAGATGTCCTGATAAGCTTTGTAGGCCATTTTGGCGTTGGCGATAGCGACTTTGCCTTTGATCCCTTGCAGCTTGGCGATGGTTTCGGGGGTTAAACCGGGGGCTTTGAGGCGATCGTCTACCTGAGCGTCAATGTTGATGTCGATGCGGCTGAGGAAGAAGCTAGCCACGGAAGCAATTTTGCTCACATCCCCGCCATTGGCAGCCAGTTTTTCGAGTCCGGCGATGTAGGCCCAAGCGGTGTCGATGTAGCTTTGAAGTGAGAACAGCAGCGTAACATTGACGTTGATCCCGGCGGCGATCACTTCGGTCACAGCGGCTAATCCTTCGGGGGTGCCGGGGATCTTGATCATGACGTTGGGCTTGTTCAACACCTGGTTGTAGCGCTTGGCTTCGGTGATGGTGTCGGCGGTGTTGGCGGCGAGATCAGGCGGCACTTCGATGCTGATGTATCCGTCGAGTCCGTTGCTCTTGTCGTAGATGCCTTTGAAGATGTCGCAGGCTTTTTCGATGTCTTCAAAAACTAGGGATTCGTAGATTTCCATCAACGATTTTCCGGCGCGAATTCCGGCATCGATCGCTTTGTCGTAGACCTTGTTACCGACGATCGCTTTTTCGAAAATGGCAGGATTGGAGGTAATCCCCAAGAGTCCTTTGGTTTCGATGAGCTGGGCTAGCTCTCCGGACTCGATGATGTCACGGGCTAGATTGTCCATCCAAATGCTTTGTCCCAAAGCAGCGATGTCACGAATCGGATTGGATACGGCGGTCGGTTTTGAGGCAGTCATAGTCATGGTAAATTTCTCCCGCTCATCTGGGTGTAGATGACACGAATTGAGTTGTGAAGCTTGGAATTGAAATAAATTAAAGCAGTAATGAACTGGGTTTCTACTCTGCTGTAATTCCTTTCATTCTATGAAGCCTTCACGCTAGCAATACTAAAGATTAAATAACATTTAGCATTTTTGAGGAATTTAGGATTAATTCAAATTATTCTGTGTTGCCCAATACTCCTTACTGCTTAACGATCTGGCGGCAGAAGGCTAGGAGGCTATAGAGATGGAAGCTGGGGTTGGTGCGACTGTTGTTTTGGCCGATTTCTTGACTGGGGAGATAGAAGCCGGGGTCAATGGATTTTAGTAAATGGGGAAATTCGATCGCGGTTTCTTTGAATGCATTAAATTCATCCCAGATGTTTTTTTGTTTAAGTTCGCTTGTAATCCAATCATTCATCCCATTCCATTGGGATCGCGTGACAGCCTGGGCTAGGGGAATGTCTGGAGTGAAGTCAACCCCTTGGTCAAATTGGTAGGTCCGATCGCAAAACCGTAAAATACAGTTGCGCTGTTTGAGATGCAAATCTAAGACTAGGGCGTAGTCCCGTACATCTTCTTTGCGCGATCGTCTGGAAATCTCCCGACGCAAAGGATCAAATTCTAGGACACGATCGTGGATGGGCAATCGACCTTTGACGGCTTGATTGACTTCGTTCCAAGTGAAGCTGACGATGCCTCTTTTGCCTTCGGAGTTTTGGCAGAGGAGTTCGACTTTGGGACCATCGGACTGGATAGTTTGGACTTGAAAGAGTTGGGGTTTCGTGAGCTTTTCGTTAGTGATCCAGAATGCGGGAATTCCTTGAGCGTTCATTTGTTGGCCGTAGAGCTTCATTTTGCCCACTGGACCCATGCGGTAGATGCGCCAGCCGCGATTGGGGAGTTGCATTCGGGCGCTGTAGGGATCAATGCCCATGATCTGGGCGAGGGCTTGACTGGCTTGGGGACGAATGCTTGGGTCGATCGCTTCGAGGATTAAAATCCCTTCTTGCTGTTGGTCGGGGCTGGAAATAGCGAGGGAAATCTCGCGCGATCGTTGTTCTTGTTCAAGATGGGCAACGCGATCGAGTCCTTGGCGGGCTTGGGCCATGACTTTGGGAATTGGAACGGCTTTGAGGAGATTTTTGTAGGTTGTGGTAGCTTGGACCAAGTTGCCGCCGACTTCGTAGAGTTTGCCGCGATAAAGCTGGACCCATGGGTTTTCGGGTTGCAGTTTCCAGAGTTGTTTGAGTGCGGCGGTGGCCGATCGGTAGTCGCGACGATCGAAACTTTGGGTCACTGCGTCTAGTAATTTTTGAAAGTGTGCGTCTGTCATGGGGACGTTTCTGGCGGAGAGATGGCGTTGGTTCCTATTCTGCACAGTTTTGATCGATTGGCGATTTTGAAGATTCTAGATATGCCCCGACGATTGCCATGACCGCAGCAGGGGCCGTAATCGCACGCAAAATTCGTTTTCCTAGGGAAACAGGAATAAACCCAGATTGCATCGCCCGATCGACTTCGCCGTCAGTCCAGCCCCCTTCAGGTCCGATGGCGATCGTAATGGACTTAACAGGGCTGGGTGAGATCAAATCCTGCTGCAATTGATCTAAAAGATGAAGCGAATCCCCCCGTCCCCAACAAAAATAATAGAGATCAAAGCCCCCAGAATTGGGGGTTGGGGGCGGCCCGTCAGTGGGCTGATTGGTAGATAAGGTCTTCAAATACTGATCAAAACCAATGGGAACTTCGACGATCGGCGTAATCGATCGCTCCGATTGCTCGGTGGCTTCAGCGGCGATGCGTTGCCAACGATCGTGGCGGTTGGGGCTGGGTTTAAGTACGGTTCGATCGCTGATGACTGGAATAATTCTCGCAACGCCCAGTTCCGTTACCTGCCGAACCACATCATCAAACCCACTGCCCTTTGGCAATGAAAGAACCAGCGTGATGTCTGCTGACAGTTCGCTTTCAACCGTCTGAAGTTCTAGGAGTGCAAACTGTGTCGAGTCGGGTTCGAGTTGAGCTAACCAGGTGCTACTCGGGAAAACCGCAAGGAATCGATCGCCCGATCGGAGTCGTAAAACCCGCAGTAAATAATGCTGCTGTTCATCGGTCAGGAAAAACGTTTGTCCAGCCAACAAGAGAGGAACTTCCTGTGAGCCTGGAGTGATTTGGAGATTGAGTTGTAGCTGTTGAATGGAGATGGTCAGTCGCTGTAATTGCCGCACGCCAGAGAGGTCCTTCGTTGATACTCAACATACTCGACCATTTTGAGATGGTTCAGCCAAAATTTTCATAAAAAACGCACTCATCTTTCGGTTTACTCAACCGTTAGATCAGCGCGTAAAAAGGAAGGGAGCATTACGCTCGCTATCTAGTATAATAGCCGAAAGTTATATAGATTTACACCTAGCGTATTTCTAGACTTCATAGATTTAAATCTATACGTTCTACTTAGGGCTAAACGGGGATCGATTGTGCAGAACGCGACTTTACATCAGTTAAAAGTTTTTGAGGCGGTAGCTCGTAATAGTAGTTTTACACGGGCAGCGGAGGAGTTGTTTCTGACGCAGCCAACGGTGTCGATGCAGGTGAAGCAACTCTCGAAGACGGTGGGGATGCCGCTGTTTGAGCAGGTGGGTAAGAAGTTGTATTTAACGGAGTCTGGGAAGGCGCTGTTTGAGACTTGTCAGGATATGTTTGAGCGCATGGAGCGCTTTGAGATGGCGATCTCCAACATTAAAGGGCTGAAACAGGGTTCGCTGAGAATTTCGACCATTACGACCGCGAAGTACGTGATCCCAAGAATTTTGGGTCCATTTTGCAATCGATATCCTGGTATTGACGTGTCGTTAACGGTGACAAATCATCAGTATGTTTTAGAAGGGCTAGCGAGTAACCGCAACGATATTTACATTGTGAGTCATGTGCCGGAAGATCTCGATGTGCAATCCATCGCGTTCATGGAAAATCCGTTGGTGGTGCTAGCGCCGAAGGAACATCCTTTGGTCGGCGAGAAAAATATTTCTCTGGCACGGTTAGCTCAGGAGCCGTTCATTATGCGAGAACCGGGATCCGGCACTCGGCGGGCAGCTCAGAATTTGTTTGAGGCCCATGGAATTCCGTTGAGGGTTCGGTTAGATCTAGGTAGTAATGAGGCGATTAAGCAGGCGATCGCAGGGGGCATGGGGATTTCGGTGTTGTCGAAGCATACGTTAGCCTTGGAAGGACTATCCAATCAATTGGCGGTTTTGGATGTGGAGCATTTTCCGATTCCTCGCACTTGGTATGTGATCTATCCTTCTGGGAAGCAGCTTTCGACCATTGCTCAGGAGTTTTTGGATTACTTGCTTAACGAAGGCAAGCAAATTGCGATCGAGACCTCGGCGATGCATTTGTTTCCCGGCTAATGGTCGCTGGGCTAGCTGAAGGTAAGTGAGTTAGTGAGTTGACGCTGAGTGAGTTGAGGCTGAAGAGCGCGTGTTATGCTGCGATCGATCTTGCGTTAGGCCTTGAGGCTGTTGATTTATGCTTTCTTACCGTGCCAGTGGCATTTTGCTGCATCCGACCTCTCTTCCGAGTCGATTTGGCGTTGGGGAGTTGGGGAGTGCGGCGCGGCAGTTTGTGGATTTTTTGGCAGCGGCGGGGCAGCAGTTTTGGCAGGTGTTGCCGTTGGGTCCGACGGGTTACGGAAATTCGCCGTATATGTGCTACTCGGCATTGGCAGGCAATCCGTTGCTAATTAGCTTAGAAGAGCTTCACGGTAAGGGCCTATTAACCGATGAACAGTTAGGGCATTATCCTAATTTCAATCTTGATCAGGTGGAATTCGATCGGGTTATTTTGACGCAGTATCCGCTGTATCGTCACGCTTGGGATCAGTTTCAATCTGTGGCATTGCGAAGTGCGGCTGAGGTCAGTGCTATTGAGTCTCGCTATCAGTCTGAGTTGGAAGCCTACCAAGTACAACAGGCAAAGTTTAAGGCGGCGTTAGAACTGTCTGTTACTGTGACTGAGGCTAAACAGGCAGAAGAGTTTGTTTTGCGTGAACCGAAGATGCCGATCGTGCATTCCTGGCCTGAGTTTGAATCATTTTGCCAATCAAAAGCGCATTGGTTGGATGATTATGCATTATTCATGGCCTTAAAAGCAGCGTATAACAGTCAGTCTTGGTATGAATGGGATGGGGCGATTGCTTGGCGGGATGCTGGAGCGATCGTGGCTTGGACAGAAAAGTTACAGCCAGAGATCCAGTTCCAAAAGTATTTGCAGTATGAGTTTTTTAATCAGTGGTCTGCATTGAAGAAATATGCAAACGATCGGCGGGTGCAAATCATTGGAGACATTCCAATCTACGTCGCGCATGACAGTGCAGATGTCTGGGCGAATCCTAAGAATTTCCAATTGGATGAGAAAACGGGAGCCGTAGCGCAAATGGCAGGTGTGCCACCGGATTACTTTAGTGAAACTGGGCAGCT
>JANMIS010000796.1:0-2317 GCA_031375925.1 Synechococcales cyanobacterium OTE_70_concoct_197_sub | reverse complement strand
CGCATAAAGCTTTTTAAGCTTGTCTCGTAGAACCATAGTGAATGATTGGAGCCTTGGGAGTGGATCCCAAACAATTTTCTAAAATCATATAGTAATCCGTAAAGAGAAAACTGAGTCTCAAGCCTAAATTTCGAGGAATTCATCCTAGCGAGATCCCACAGCGGGCGCGGAATTTGGAGCCTCGCCTCTGGCAAGGGCAATGACCAACAACCGGATGCTACAAAACTTAACACTTAACTCAGTCGTCCGATCGCTAGTAGACGGCACCCCTATTGGTAGACTATGTAACTGAAGTCGCAATGCTTCGCAGGCAAGGTTGTTCCAAGATTAATTTTAAGTAAAGATTTGTAGATAAGGCTGTCTTTTTGTAACTAGATTCGCCGGATCTCCCTGTCTTTCAGTGAAATTTAACCTTTGGTTGAGCCTCAAGGCGGAGTTAATTGTGATTAACATCAGTAGTCTTGAGGACGCAGAGGATCATGGAAAGCAAACTTGGCTTAGAGATTATTGAAGTGGTAGAAGCCGCCGCGATCGCATCTTCGCGGTTGACCGGAAAGGGCGACAAGGACGGCGCAGACGAAGCCGCAGTCGAAGCGATGCGTGAGCGGATGAACAAGGTCGCCATGCGTGGTCGCATCGTCATCGGAGAAGGTGAGCGGGACGACGCGCCGATGCTCTTTATCGGCGAAGAAGTGGGTCTTGGCCATAAAGATGGCACAGGTCCCGAAATCGACATCGCTGTTGACCCTTGTGAAGGCACTAACCTTTGTGCTTACAGCCAAGCAGGCGCGATCGCAGTGTTGGCGATCGCTGAAAAAGGCGGCCTGTTCGCAGCCCCTGATTTCTACATGAAGAAACTCGCGGCTCCTCAAGCTGCCAAGGGCAAAGTGGATATCAACAAGTCTGCCACTGAAAATCTTCAAATCCTCTCCCAGTGTCTTGACATCCCCATCAATGATCTAACGATCATCGTGATGAAGCGCGAACGTCACACTGACTTGATCCAAGAAATCCGCACCGCAGGTGCGCGCGTTCAGCTCATCGGCGACGGCGATGTGGGCGCAGCGATCAACTGTGGTTTCTCTGACTCCGGCATCCACGGACTCATGGGAATTGGTGCTGCACCGGAAGGTGTGATCAGTGCGGCAGCCTTGAAATGCATGGGCGCTCACTTCCAAGGTCAGTTGATCTATGATCCTGCGATCGTCAAAACAGGCCTCATCGGCGAAAGCAAGGAAGCCAACCTAGAGCGGATGCGCAGCATGGGCATCACCGATCCTGATAAGGTCTATACGGCAGATGAACTTGCATCGGGCGATAAGGTCATGTTCGTCGGGACGGGCATCACCTCCTGCAACTGGCTGCAAGGCGTTCGCTACTTCCCTGGCGGCGCGCGCACCCAAACCTTAGTGGTCTCCAGCGAATCCAAAACAGCGCGATTCGTTGACACCATCCATATGTGGGAACCTGGAAAAACCATTCAATTGGTCAACTAGATCTAAGAAGCGCTTGGATCGTTAATTAATACGTTATAGAACTTGTCCTGTATGGCAATTCCTGTAGCGTTAAATAAGTGATGGACGTTGCGATCGGGATTTTTGTTAAAGTCTGTTCACCGCATCCATCACTTATTTGGTTTTCTGCAATAATAATATCAACGATTTAAGTTATGAATATCGCGGTTGTTGGACTCACTCACAAAACAGCGCCCGTTGAAGTACGGGAAAAACTCAGTATTCCAGAGCCACAGTATGAAGGGGCCATCGCCCAGCTCTTGAATTGCCCTAGCATTGAAGAAGTGGGCGTTCTTAGTACTTGCAACCGTCTCGAAATTTACATTGTGTTGAAAGATGTGGATTCGGGCGTTCGAGAAATTATGCAGTTTCTTTCGTCCCACAGTAAGCTGCCGATCGAAAAACTTCGGCCCTATCTGTTTACCCTTCTGCATCAGGATGCGGTCATGCACCTGCTGCGCGTCGCTTCGGGGTTAGACAGTTTGGTCTTGGGGGAGGGTCAGATTTTGGCTCAGGTCAAACAATGTCACCAGTCCGGTCAGCAATGCAGTAGCGTGGGTCGCACACTTAACCAATTATTCAAACAAGCCTTAGTCGCTGGGAAACGAGTTCGCACGGAGACTAGCATTGGCACGGGTGCGGTTTCTATTAGTTCTGCTGCTGTGGAATTGGCGCAGATGAAACTGGGCGATTTATCGCGCTACAAGATCTTGATCTTGGGCGCGGGGAAAATGTCGCGCCTGCTGGTCAAACATTTGGTCTCAAAACGCGCTATCGATATGACGGTGCTCAATCGATCGATG
>JANMIS010000657.1:0-3272 GCA_031375925.1 Synechococcales cyanobacterium OTE_70_concoct_197_sub | reverse complement strand
CATTTCAGCTTCCCGTTTCTCAACCTTAGCGTTTCTCAATTGTGTTCTATGTCTAATGATGCACTCCGATTATTGCTAGTTGAGGATGATGAATTGTTTCGTTTAGGGTTGCGGGTGCGGTTACAACAGGAAGCAATCATTCAGGATGTAATTGAAGCCGAAGACGGGGAAACAGCGCTGACGATCGCATCCCGATCGCCCTTTGACTTAGTTCTTCTCGACATTGGACTTCCTGGCATCGGCGGCATCGAAACCTGTCGTCAACTCAAGCAACAGCAACCTCACTTACCCGTTCTGATTTTGACTTCCCGCGAAGATCCGGAACTCCTGAATCGTCTGATTGCGTTGGGCGTTCAGGGCTATTGTCTGAAAGGGATTGCGGCAGAAAGTCTGGTTTTGGCGGTGCGATCGGTGGTAGCAGGCGCTTCTTGGTGGGATGCGATCTCGACCCAAAGGATTCGACAGACGCTGACAGATAGCGCTTCGCTGCCAACCGTTGCCGAAAATCCCCTCACCCAACGCGAACAGGAAGTTCTTGCATTAATTGCTGAAGGAAAGACTAATTCAGAGATTGCAAACGTGTTGTACATCTGTTCTGGAACCGTTCGTGTTCATGTTCACGCTATTTTACATAAGTTGCAGGTCAGCGATCGGAAACAAGCCACACAATTTGCTCAAGCCCAAAACTGGTTTAATTCTTAACTTTAATCTTTAAATTCGGCTAGAAATTGATCGAACTGAACCCGATCGCTCATGGCCACCTGTGCGCCGATCGTCAAAGTCGCTAACGCCCCCGCCGCACAGCCTCTTTTCACTGCATCAATCATCGAAAATCCTTCAACTAGAGCCACCGCCAAACCACCCGCAAAAGCGTCGCCCGCCGCCACGGTGTCGATCGCATTTACTTTAAATGCGGGAACAAATGCTGTAATAATTTCGGAACCTTGTTCTTCTGAATACAGCGCACCTAATGCCCCGAGTTTGATAATCACCGCTTTTGCACCTTGGTCATGCAATACAAATGCGGCACGAGTGGCAGTTTCAATCGAATTCACTTCAAATCCTACTAATTGAGAGGCTTCTGTTTCATTTGGAATGAGCAAATCAATGTGAGGATACAAATGGACGATCGAGGTCTTCGGCACTGGAGCCGGATCTAAAATCACCATTACGTCTGCTTCCTGGGCTGCTTGAGCCGCGAGTTTGACGCTTTCGATCGCCACTTCAAGCTGCAACAGCAACACCTGCGCTTCGGGCAATAGCGGAACTAAACGATCGACATCGCTGGCATCCAAGCGATCGTTTGCACCATACACGCCAATGATTTGATTTTCACCCGTTTCGGCCACGGTAATCATTGCAACGCCCGAATGAATGGTGTCATCCACCATCACGCCGCTAGTCTCAACACCGTAGGTTTGTAATCCTGACATCAACGATCGGCCCCAATCATCATTTCCCACCCGGCCCACTAATGTGGTCGCAACCCCGAGTTTTGCGGCAGCAACCGCTTGGTTTGCGCCTTTTCCGCCCGGTGTAGTGAAAAACTCAGTGCCCATCAGCGTTTCTCCCGGCAATGGCAATCGCGACACCCGCGTCACCAAATCCATATTCAAGCTGCCGAAAACTACGATCGTCATAGATTGTGATTCTTTAAATTTGCTGCTACTTTTAGTCTATCCTTTTGGTTGTAGCCTTCTAAAAAACTGCGTCATTTGTCTATGTCAGCTATGCCCTCTGCAATCGCCATTGGCTCTATCGTCAAGCTCAACAAAGTCCTCCCCTACGTTAAAACCGCCGAAGCTAAACCTATGCTGCGTCCTGGTAGTGTGATTTCGCCAGATGAGGTGGGGACCGTGATTTCCCGGCACCCCGCAGGCAACTGGGGCGTGAGATTTGTGCGGGGATCATTCTTAATTGATCAAGGGGATCTGGAACTAATCGAAGAATCTTAATTATTCTCAAGATTAAAAACTCCCAACTCTGGATGGCATTTGTTACCATGCCATCTATGAAATCAAATTCTTCGTCATCTACCCAGTCATCGATCGAACCCACTGAAAAACCTGATATTCGTCAAGCCCTTTGGCGAAGTCTCCAGCTAGTCATGGAATCTGCACCTAAGGAACTGTGGCAGATTGGCATTTTTAATTTAATTCGCGGTGCGGGTCCTTCACTGGCACTCTACTACAGCAAAGTCGTCATTGACCAAACCGCATCCCTCGCAGGCACAGCGCTAAACAAGCCATTGGATTGGTCGATTGTGGGGCAATATCCGCAATTAATGAGTGCGATCGTAGCCTTAATTGGCACTAACCTTTTTATTGAATCAGTGTCATCCATTGATACACAAATGTTTGCAGCATTGCGCGATCGGGTGCAGGGGACGATCGAAGGGAAAGTAATTTCTAAAATTGCCAACTTTAATGACATTGCATTGTTTGAACAGCCAGAGTTATTAAACATTGTTCAACTCACAAATAAAGGCATTCAACGAATGCAACGGCTGGCCTTTATTTTTGCAGCGTCATTTATGGGAATTTTCACCCTAATTCCCGCTGTGTTTTTAGCGGCTGGGATCTCTTGGTGGGTCCCTTTAATGCTGGTGGGGTTTGCGGTTCCGGGGGTGGTGATTGACCTGCGCTATTGGAAAAAAAGCTGGCGGGTTGAGGAATCTCAGGCAGGCCTTTCGCGGGAAAAAGAGATCTACGCCAAGCTTCTAAAAGAAGAAAACTATGCCAAAGAAATGCGATTGTTTTCGTTGCAGCATGTGATGCTCGATCGCTGGAAAAATATATTCAGTCGGTTGTTTAGAGAAATGCAGGACATCCGCCAAGAAGGCGCGATCGCAATGGTTTGTTTGTCTATTTTAGGCGGTATCGGAACGAGCATTCCCTACCTCTATGTAATTTTTGGTGTGATTACAGGGCGCTTTACTTTGGGCGATATTGCGCTCTACACAGGCGTGATCATGCAACTCAAGCGAAGTCTTTACACATTGGTTAGCAACCTCGGCGATATTTATGATGTAGCCCTTGCAACTCGTCCGGTGTTTCAACTTTTGGATCTACAACCAACCTTAATCGATCGCCCTGATGCCTTACCACTGCCCGATCGGGGTAACGGATTAAATATAAACAATCTCAGCTTCAGCTATCCCGGCAGTGAAAAAGCAATTCTCAAAGACATTACCTTCAATGTAAAACCCGGAGAAATGGTCGTCCTCGTTGGCGAAAATGGCGCTGGAAAAACAACCCTTGGGAAATTACTAG
>JANMIS010000650.1:0-1939 GCA_031375925.1 Synechococcales cyanobacterium OTE_70_concoct_197_sub | reverse complement strand
TGCGAATCCCAACCGCGATCGTATCCCCCAACCCCAATCCATTCCCTCCCCGCTCCCCACCAAACCACCCGTTCTCACTCCCCCGACACCACAATCACCCAGTGCTCCCGGTTCCGATGTCGAAATCGCCGTCACAAAAGTTGAAGTAACTAGAAGCACTGTATTTAAATCTGAAGAACTGGCAAAATTAACCCAAAGCGTCGAAGGGAAATCTGTCAAACTCAAGGATTTACAAGCGGTTGCAGATAGTATCACAGCGCTTTATCTCGATCGCGGCTACATAACTTCCCGCGCGGTATTGGGCGAACAAGCAATCGTCAACGGCATTGTCAAAATCCAAATCCTAGAAGGCTCCCTCGAATGCCTCGTCATCACCGGACTCAAACGCCTCAACCAAAACTACGTCCGCAGCCGCATCATGCTCGGCGTCAAAACCCCACTTAATAAAAACCAACTTGAAGATCAACTGCAATTATTAAAAAATGATTCCCTCTTAGAATCCGTCGAAGCTAGTCTGCGTCCGGGTTCTGGTATAGGTAAAAGCATTCTGAGTTTGCGCGTTAAAGAATCCAATCCGATCGCAGGAAACATCAACATCGATAATTACTCCTCACCTAGCGTCGGCTCCGAACGCTTCGGCGGCGGATTGACCTATCGCAACGTGACGGGACTCGGTGATGAGTTGAGTGTGAGTTATAACCGATCGTTCCCTGGTGGTTCCAACGCCCTTGACTTTAGCTATCGCGTTCCTGTTAACGCGATGAATGGCACCGTTCAACTTCGCGTTGCCCCTAGCAATAGCAAAGTGATTGAAAAACCATTTGACAGCTTAGATATTTTTAGCACAACAGAGCTTTACGAAATCAGCTATCGTCAGCCCCTAATTCGTACCCCTCGCGAAGAATTTGCATTGTCTCTAGCATTCGCCGTTCAAAATGGTCGCACGACTATTAGCGGTGTCCCCCTCAGCACTCTCGGTAGCGGAACTGATATTGACGGTCGTGGTCGCACTCGCATTCTTAAGTTTGGGCAGGACTATCTCAAGCGCGATACTCAGGGAGCTTGGGCACTCCGATCGCAGTTTAGCCTAGGACTCAATGCCTTCGATGCCACCAATGGACCCGAACCCAACGGTCAGTTCTTCAGTTGGCTTGGTCAAGTGCAACGGGTGCAGCGTCTAGGCGCAAATCAACTATTAATAGCACAGGGAGATGTGCAACTCGCTTCCGATGCGTTGTTACCGTCTCAACAGTTTGTCATTGGCGGTGGGCAGTCGGTGCGGGGCTATCGTCAGAACTTACGATCGGGTGACAATGGCATTCGCTTATCGCTAGAAAACCGAATCGCCCTGCAACGTAACGCCGTCGGCAGTCCAATTTTCCAACTCGCACCCTTCATTGATGCAGGCTGGGTTTGGAACAACTCCAGCAATCCTACAACCTTATCGAATGAAACCTTCCTCGCTTCCGCTGGATTGGGTGTGATTTTGGAGCCATTGGCTGGATTAGTGCTGCGGGTGGACTATGGTATTCCATTGATTTACAACAGCGATCGGCGCGAAAATGCCCAAGATCGGGGATTGAACTTCAGCATTGGTTACAGCTTCTAAAGGCTGTTAGGGTTGGCTTCTGGCAGCCAACCCTCTGCCAAAATTAAACTCAAATTGTAGTGACAATCTATAGGAAACTGCGAGATCTCTAGATTGGTTTGCTGTGCAGCTTGACGACGGGCACGCTGATAACATTCATCCAATTGTGTGACGGGGAAAGTCTTGAGACTTGGGCTATCTTCGATCGCAAGTTCAATTTGAGTTCGAGCATCCGTAATAGAATCCAGCCAACTGTCCGATCGGCGCTCGGGCTGATATTGCCATTTGAGTAAATGCAAAATCAAGCGAGTCAGTTGGCTGGTGATGCCCCGTCGTTCACTCTTGCCCAAG
>JANMIS010000645.1:0-2228 GCA_031375925.1 Synechococcales cyanobacterium OTE_70_concoct_197_sub | reverse complement strand
TTGCCTTTTGCTGTCGCGGCAGACTATATCGCTCAATCGGCGCGAGGGCTTCACAACGCTCACGAGGCAGGACTGATCCATCGTGACGTAAAGCCGGCAAACATCTTAATCAACAAGAAGGGCGTCGTAAAAGTTCTTGACCTCGGCTTGGCATTGTTCTCGGAAGAGTCGGATGCCTCATTGACCATGGAGTACAACGACAAGGTTCTTGGCACTGCCGACTACTTGCCGCCGGAACAAGCCATCAACAGTCACAAAATTGACAGTCGCGCCGACATGTATGGACTTGGCTGCACTCTTTACTTTTTGTTGACCGGCCATGCGCCATTTCCGGAGGGTAGCATAGCAAGCCGTATCATCAAGCATCAGAACGCAATGCCACCGGACATTCGAAAGGATAGAGTCGACTGCCCTGGCGAGTTGGACGGAATCTGCGTCAAGATGATGCAAAAGGATCCCCGATTTCGTTACAAGGACTGTTTGCAAGTCGCCGAACTCCTCGAAGAATGGCTCGTGAAGTATCGAAAAGAAATCGAAAACGATCCGGAAAAAAACAAGAACAACAACCTATCCATATCCGATCTACTTAGCCAAGGACCCAAGAGGTCTCAACAAGACATAGATACCGTTACCAACCGCTCCGAAAAGTCCAAGGTAGCGGGCAGCTCCGTCGTCATCTTATCTGCCTCGGATAGCGGTGTTCTTCGAGCAATCGCTAAGAGTGATGCTTCGACGGTTGACAGCAAAATTGATCTCGAGCAAGACTCAAACGCACCTAACGCCAAGAAATCGAAGAGCCAAGCGATTGCAAAGGCGACTTCCCCCATCTCAACACCTCAAAAGACCGGCCCCGGTGGTTCGTCTCCTTTATTGAAACCGATTGATAAAGGAACGATTTCAAAGCCGACTCCGAAGCCGAATGTTGCTCCGCAAACAAAGTCAAACTCGGCAAAACCACTACCACCTAGAAAAAAGAGCAATATCGGTATTTTGATAGGTGTCGGGGTACTAACGCTGATCTTGTTCGCTGTCATTGTGGCCGCGGTAATCGCCACTCGATAGTTCTGTAAACCACGCAACGCTCATCTATTTCTGGATGTGATTGTTTACTATGCTTCAAAATGCAATTCGATTGTCTTTCCTTGTCTGTGTCTTGCAGCAAATTGGCCTCACTCCCAGCATAGGCCAGGAGCCGACCTCGAAGATCAGCCAGGTCGGTCTTCAAGCCGTTAAGGATTCGGTTAAGCAGTCGGGATCCTTGCTCAAAGAGGGAAAGCTAGTCGACTGCGTGG
Organism: Synechococcales cyanobacterium OTE_70_concoct_197_sub; assembly: GCA_031375925.1. Classification (GTDB taxonomy): domain Bacteria; phylum Cyanobacteriota; class Cyanobacteriia; order Leptolyngbyales; family Leptolyngbyaceae; genus JAAFJU01. Next base: position 936 of record JANMIS010000645.1, on the reverse strand, counting down.
AGGTAGTTGAACAATCTACGAGAAAGATTTTAGAGTTAACAGAAAGTGCATCGGCAAAAGAGCTGGCAGAAATCAAGAAGGTTTATGCGGAGCTCGCCACCACGCACCGAGACTTGAGTGTGCAGGGCGCTGAGCTTACCGAGCTTCCAAGTTGGGAAGAAATACTCAAAGCAAAAAAAACAAACCGACCGAAAAAAGAAGACGGGAAAACCCCCGCTAACCCCACCAATAGTCCGGCAACTGTTAGCTTCGCCAAAGATATCGCTCCTTGGTTGGTGGACCAATGCTCGCGTTGCCATATCAATGCAGAGCGCGGCGGTTTTTCCCTTGCCACGTTCACCGCCATCACCAAAGGATCCAAGGGAGGCGTTGTACTTTTTCCTGGCGATCCAGTCGCAAGCCGTTTGGTCGAGACCATTGAAACCGGTGACATGCCTCGAAGCGGAAACAAGGTATCGCCCGAAAATCTCGCCAAACTCAAGCAGTGGGTCAGGGAAGGAGCCAAATTTGATGGCACCTCGCCAGATGCTCCTATTGCATCTCTGATAACCGGCGCAGCGCCGGGCAAGAGCAATCCAGCTAAAACCGAACCAGCCAAGATCAGCGCCCCCTCCGGAAAGGAGACCGTTAGCTTCGCAAAGGACGTCGCGCCGATCTTGATGGCGAACTGCAATGGCTGTCACTACGCCGCCACTCGCGTTGGTGCTGGCCTGCAATTCAATACCATTTCGCAGATCTTTAAGGGTAGCGACAGCGGACCGATTCTTGTTCCAGGCAAACCCGACGAAAGTCTGATCATTCGAAAGCTGCGTGGTATGGAGGGAGCTCAAATGCCGCTGGGCAGGGCGGCACTACCCGACTCCCAAATTCAGATTGTCGCTACCTGGATCAAAGAGGGTGCCAGCTTTGACGGTCAAAGCAAAGATGCCAAACTCG
>JANMIS010000639.1:0-2878 GCA_031375925.1 Synechococcales cyanobacterium OTE_70_concoct_197_sub | reverse complement strand
TTTAAATGCACCAAACACATGAGTTTCTAAAGCGCCGGGTTCTGTAGGTCTTGTCCAGAGAAATGCGGGAGAAAAGAATGGTTTTGCTTCTTCGGGGAACTCGCCGCCCCAGGGCAACACCGCTTTGTATTGTTCAAAGATGGGCATGACCGGATCGGAATATCGCGCCTCGTATTCTGGAGTGTGAAATAAAGGTTGCATATCGATCGCAATCAAATGCCCCCCCGGCAATGTCACCAAGTCAGCGCCAAAGAATGGCAAGTCATAATTCAATCTCGGGAAAATCACAAAGTTCAAAACCTGAAGTGCTGCGCCTCCTTGAACATGGGCCGCACGAATTTGGCGAAGTTTTTCGGATTGGACACCGTAGCTTTCGGTGAGGACAGTTGCAGCCCGATCGCCCTTCCCGACTTCCGCTGATTTTGATTCAAACCCTTCAGGGATGGGGTAGGGGCTGAGGTTTAGCCGATCGTTGAGTTGGCCGATCGCATGATCGAGGAATGGTTGATAGAGGGACATAGTTGATTGGTTTTGGGTTTAAATTTTGGCCCCCTAACCCCCAATTCTGGGGGGACCGGATAAGGATGTTTAGATCTCTTGCTCCCCCAGAATTGGGGGCTGGGGGGCAATGTGTTTTATTGCGCTGCGAATAATTGTTTTGCATCTTAAAATAGGAATTCAAACAGGAAACGACTGGCCCATTCGCCGCCGAAGTGACTGCTGAATAATCCATGGGCTGGATCGCGATCGGCGCTGTATTGGTCGTACTCACGTTGGGCTTTGGCGACTCGTTCGATCGCTTCTGGATCTGTTAAAGGTGTCGCATCAGCTAACATTTGCCAATATAAATCTAGATAAGCTTGGAATGCTTCAAAAACACGAGTGGGAATAGCGTCAGGTTCAACTTTTGCAAATAGTAAATACTTTGAGAAATACTGATTTGCATCATAGAACTTCATTTCTAAATCCTGGGAGAGATCAGGATATTGTTCATGAAGTGCCTTGAGTGGTGCAATGTATTTGTCAATGTAGGCGGCATCTTGGAACAATGGCTGGAAGTCCATCACGATCAAGTTCTTCACCTTACCGAAGGATAGAAAATCTACGCCTAAAAATGGTAGCTCATAGCAATGGCTGGGATACATGACGCTGTTGAATACTTCTAGCGTTTCGCCTGCGACCATGTGGGTGTAGCGAATTTTGCGAAGTTCGGGGCTTTGGTAGGCCCAGCTTTGAATGGTTGAGGGGGATTTGCCACGATCGCTGATTTTATGGTCGAGACCTGCGGGAATGGGGCGCGCTTGCAGGTCGAACTTACGAAATAGTTCTTGTTGGAGGTGTTCGACAAATGGTTTATACATAAAATCAAGCTTGTGATAGGCAGTATCTAGTGATCCAGCCTAAGGGAACCCATCATAAAAATCTTGTTTTGATATGAGTTAGATAAATTTCGTAATGTTTTGGAGGCCCCCTAACCCCCAATTCTGGGGGGACCGGAGAATGGTTTGTGGTTCGGCTCCCCCAGAATTGGGGGCTGGGGGGCCTGACCGCCAGGATCGCTAAGTTCCTACCAATGCTTTTTCAGCCCTGACAATCTGCTCGAAGGTGACGTTGATTTGACAGTCGCGGCAGACGTCTTCGATGTGGTCGAGACAGGGTTCTTCGTAGCCGAAGAGGTGGAGCCGTTTTTGGTGATTTGGGTATTTGCGGCTTTTGGCGATGATGTGGCCGATCGCATCTTTCCAATGGGTCACAATCTTGACCTCAATGAGTTCTGTGTCAGTTAATAAATCAATCAAACCCCATTTGGTATAGGCTTCGGTTTTGCCACCGAGTTGCGCGTGGAGTCGATCGCGCACTACTTTTTCAGGCTGGTTTTTACGTTGGATTTTGCACCAGTCGGGGAGTAGACCTAGGGCTTCGAGTTTGGTGGTGGCGGTGCTGTAGGTCGATCGGGAAATGTCGGCGCGCTGCATGATTTCGTCGGCGGTGAGTGTGATGCGCGATCGGATTGCTTTTTGCAGGATGAAATAAATTCGGTAGGAGGTGGAGTCTAGTTTTTTGTCGAGGAGAAGTTCGATCGTTTTGAAATCTGTGACGATGCCGTTTTTGGGAACTGCGTTGCCATGCCACTCGGTCATCTCCTGAATCCAGGCGTTGATTCCCATTTTTGCGAACTTCCGATAGGCAAAAAGAGCCGCTTCGGTTTTGTGTCTGGAGTCGATCGCATAGTGTTCGATCACATCCGCACAAACGGCAGCACTGATAAAGTGAAAGTGCGAAATGTAACTTCTCTCATCAGGCGTTAACCCTTTTGGTTGCACCCGTGAATATCGACTGGGTGCGTCTTCCAGGTTATATTTTCCGTTTTTGGTTACACCCGTCTCACGGATAAATTTTGTTACTGCTGGTCTAGAAACATCACATAGACGAGCGAGACCCGCTTCTGACATTCCGGATTCTCCAGTGCGATCGATTGTGAAAAATTCAACATCGTCACGAACTACTCGTGTGATAGTCATTTATTAGCCTTGCCTTTGCTTTTTAAAGGTTTTTGGTCAGCCGATCGGTCTTGTTGTTAGCGAGGCCGATCGGTGTTTTGAATATTAGAGGCTAAAGTTTTGGAAATTGCATCCGTGGAGAGGGAGAGGCGATCGGATAAAGTTAGTTAGCCAGTGAAGCCTAATCAGGTGGCATGATGCCTAGAAAAATAAGACAATTAAAGAAAGATCTGAAGGATCTAGGTTTTACCTCACGAACGGGAAAAGGTCGTCACCAAGTTTGGAATCATCCGCTGTTGATTAAGCCGATCGTCATTTCTGCTAAAGATGGTGCTGATGTCCCTGGCTACTTGGAAAAAGATCTGAAGGATGCAATT
>JANMIS010000634.1:0-1804 GCA_031375925.1 Synechococcales cyanobacterium OTE_70_concoct_197_sub | reverse complement strand
AACAGTAATAGAAGGGACGATAAGAGGAACTTGTTGTTGAGATTGTTGTTGAGATTGTTGTTGAAACCAGTATTGGCAAGTCCCAATGACAAAGGCAACGCCACTGTAAGCGTAGTAAAGCCAATGCCAGGGCACAACCTTCAACGCAAATCCGAGGCTACGCTTCTGCCAAAAAAATCGATAGACGGAGGCATTTAAAAGCAACAGCAATGCGCCAAAGGCTAAAGATGCAAGGACCAAAGCCGGGTACCAAGGTGAAACCAGCATCAAGCCCACCATCAGGTAGACCGATACGACACTTAGACGGCTGTTTGTATCCAGATTCAAATCATTGACAAAGTTTCGATCGCGCCAAATTAACTGGGTCCAGGGCAAGGCACGATAAAAGAAGTCTGCTTTCAAGAGCGATCGAATCCCCCAGCGCTTTAAATGCTTCACTTGAACATTTTTATTGAGATCAATGCGGTAGCCATGACGGATCAATCGATAGCCTAATTCAATATCTTCAATTGAAGGCGTCCGATACTTCTCATCAAATCCGCCAATGATTGAAAATACCGATCGGCGAATGGCACCACAGGCCCCCCAGAAGGTAGAAGCTTTGACATTGGCACACTGATGCGTGTGATGATGCAGCAAATTTTTGTATTGAGACAGAAAGTTGGGTGCGCCGGGAGCATCATCGTAGGATCCGATCAATGCATCCAGGGCATGATTTTCAAAGGCCACTTGAATCTGATACATCGTCTGGGCACCCAGCGCCACATCTGCATCTAAGAAAAATAAAATGTCACCCTTAGCCTGCCTTGCTCCAAAGTTTCTAGCTTTTGCGGGTCCGGCATTGACGGCTAACTGAATGCATTTGTGGCCAAAGGTAGCGGCGATCGTCGTAGATTCAGCATCTTCCCCATCTACCACGATGATGACTTCATGAGCCAATGCCCCAAAAGTTTCTATGCTTTCTAGACAACGACGAAAAGCCGCACCCCCACAATAAACAGGAATAATAATAGAAATTTTAGAGCAAAGGCTTTGTGGAAATGACATTCAAGAATCCTTAGACATTTAAAAACAGCAAAGGCGAAAATTACTTGTACAAATGTTACGGGTCTCTTAATGGAGAGAATATTTTCATCCGGAGGACTTTACAGAGTCTTTAGCTACAAAACATATTTCTGTAGAAATACGAAGACAATATAAAGCGAAACGCCCGTGAAATTAACTAGAAGTAACGAAAACGATCGCTTCTTCTTCGACATATTTTTCTGATTTTGAATAAAAATCATCCAATTTTCCCGACTTACTGAACTTTAACGACCTTTTTTCAGGATTGACAAGACTCTTCTATCTTAAGGAAGAGTTTTAAATCGATTTCATCTCGCCCTCTCAGCCCTACGTAGCAATACTGACTTTTTTGGGGTCTCACCTTCATTTAAGTGAAGTTTAGATGAAGCTGCCCGAGTCGAATTTATACTCTGGAATGAATCCGATCGACAAATCCAGCATCGATCGATCGTTTCCAATGCCACAGGAGCGGTTGGAGATAGTTTTGTAAAATTGCAGACTGCCCATAACTTGCGACCGCCCGCCGATCGCCCAGGCTAATTAAGCTCAGATATTGCGATCGGGCCTTAAAGGGTTTGAGTGTCTTGTGGGTGAGGCTTCGTGCCAGATTTTGGCCCAGGGTTTGCCCTTGACGAACGGCAAGAACACCTGCTTTGGGAAAGATTTGGGATTGATCGGGTGTTGATAGGGCTGCGATGTCTCCGCTGGCGAAGATTACTGGATGGGAAACCGATCGCAA
>JANMIS010000602.1:0-11049 GCA_031375925.1 Synechococcales cyanobacterium OTE_70_concoct_197_sub | reverse complement strand
GGGTGCGTTGTTGTAAATCGGCATTTTTGGATTGCCGACAATCAAGGGAATGGAGGTTTTGGGGGTCTTTTTAAGGTTGCGGGTAAGGCTGAGGGACTGGATAGAAGGGGCAGTGGTGAGGGTGTGACGATCGATGAGGGTTTTGCCTTGGTTGTCTATCAATGCATTGAAGGGGACTAAAAATAAAGCATTGTGAGGCACCAAAATAACGCGGGCTTCTGGATCGGTGGGCAGGTGGGCGGCGATCGGGGCAATCAATAATTGATTCAATGTGCGTAAATTGGCATCGATCGCCCGATCGTCGCTGCTAATTGCAACATTGGTAACGCTATCGCGTGTCGCCAGGTTGGAGGGCCGCCCGCGCACGCCCATGGCTTCACGGTTTTCTAGAACGAGTTGGGCGATGGGCGTTTCTAATCGGCGAGATGCAAACTTGACTTCGCCATTTGGTTTGATCACCCAAATGTAGAGTTCTTGATTTGAGACTAGAGAGTACTGAACGATCGTGGCTTTTTGCGTGGCGGCGATCGTCTTGATTTCGGCAATGGTGGGAGCATTGGTTTGAATCTTAGTTTGCGCATTGATTTTGCTGGCAAGTAGCTCAATGAAGGCCCGAGCGCGGCCACGTTCGGCGGTTTCTAGAGCAGGTTCAATTTTTTGTTGGGCAATTAGGGCTTGTTGTAGAAAGTGGTAGGTTTTTTCCTGGGCTTCAAACAGCGATACTTTGTCAGCGTCGGTGAGTCCGGGTCGCGTGGATTCCCAAAGTTTGATGGCGGCTTCTAGAGAGGCTTGGGCTACGCTAGGGGTTTGGGTGATTTGAGATGCGCCGATCGTCGTCAATGCTTTAGCTTGCGTGACCCGATCGCCCAAGGTTTCAGCGAGTTGTAGGGCTTGACGAAGTGTGGCTTGAGCCTGCGGGTTTTGGGTCAGCAGTTGCACTTCACCTAAGTCTGCTAAGAGCAAAGCTTCCTCGGGTTTTAATCCAATTTCTTGAGTGATTTTCAAAGCGTCGTTGAGAGCCTGTTGAGCATTAGTAAGCCGATTGCTTTGACGATCGAGCCTCGCTTGAGTTCGCAAAACTGAAACTTCATTACGACGATTGCCAATGGCACGGTTGGCGGTGAGGGCACGATCGAGCAGCGGCTGGCTGGTCTCTGTTTGACCCAATTCTACTTTCAGTTTGGCCAGACAGCCAAGGGCCAAGGCTTCCTGGGAGCGCAATCCGAGCGATTGGGCGAGTTCAAGTGATTGGGCGCAGTAACCTTCAGCTTTGGCCGATCGGCCTAATAGTCCGTAGGCAAATCCTAAACTTAGTAAGCCCCCCACTTCATCGCCACGACTTCCAATGGTGCGTTGAATTTCGAGGGATTTTTGATAATTGTCTAAGCCTGATGCATAGCGGCCTTGGTCGTTATACCATTGTCCAAGATTGCCGTAGATCATTGCTAGTTCCCGTCTTTGACCGAGAGATTCTGCGCTTTTGAGTGCAGTTTCTAGGGAAATGAGGGCTGCGGGATAGTCGCCGATCGTAGATTGAAAAACACCTAAATTATTTAAAGTGGTGACTTCACCGGGTCGGTTTCCGGTTTCGCGATAAATCGTTAATGCTTTCTCGTACATTGCTTTGGCGTCATTGTATTGGCCTAGATATTGGTAATTAGTGCCGAAATTATTATAGAGAATGGCTTCATGGTTTCGATCGCCGATTTCTTTGGCAATGATTAATGATTGATTGTATTGTTCAATTGATTTCCGATAGTTGCCTTGTTCGGAGTAAACTTGGCCAATGTTGTTGATGGTGCGGGCGATGAGCGATCGGTTATTGATTTTGCGATGTATTTTCAGGCTTTGTTCAAAGAAGTCTAAAGCTTTGGGATAGTCGGCTAGTGCGACATGAATGGTGCCCAGGTTATTCAAACTTGTGCCTTCGTTATCGATATTGCCGATCGTTCGGGCGATGGCGATCGACTCTAGATTATAGCGAATAGCTTCTGGATAATTACTTTGACGATTCCGGAGGAGGGCTAAATTTGTGAGCGATCGGGTTTGGATTTCTTGACCTTGTTTGAGGGAGGTTTCTCGAATTTGATTAAAGGTCTTAACGAGGTCTGCCACAGGGATGGGGCTATCACAAAACCGTCGCATTAGTTGATGAAGGCTAGAAGATTCTCCAGTTTTTGCTGCGTCACATCGAGATTTTAGATTAGATTGCGTAATAGGTTCGCTATAGCGTTGGCTTAGCTGAGCGCTAGTCTCTAACCCCTGCAAGAAAATCTCGTTTGCTTTAGCATAATTTCCCTGTTCTACATAGACGGTGCCCATATTGTTTAGAACGGCGACGATCGTGGAGGGATCCCCATATTTTCGGGCTGCTTTCTCGGCTTGTTCATAGGTGACGATCGCATTTCTTCCATCGCCACTGTCTTCATAAATTCGCCCTAACCCCAACAAAGCCAAAATTTTTGCTAATTGCTGTTCAGGAATATCACCACTGAGTTCAATTACTTCGTTGAATAAAGGAACGGCCTTTTTCGGGAGTTGCTGGGTGCGATAGAGATTGCCAAGGGCCGTTAAGACAGAAATGCGGCCTACTCGATCGCTGCTCGGCGTTTGGGCAAGGATTTTTTCGTAGAGGGCGATCGCTTCGGAAAATTTGCCGGACTTGACGAGTTGGGCGGCGGAGTCGAGAGGCGCGGGTTTGGTTTGGGCGGCGAGGGGTTGGGAGATTAGGACGATCGGACCACTCAAAACCAACCACAGCGTTAGTCTTATCAAATGCTTCCCAAAGTGCTTCCCAAAGTGCTTCCTAGCCATGGCTTTTCTCCGTCAAGTGATTGCGATCGTCAAAACCTAAGATTTTAGTTGTAGGCGAAATTTCAAGATTTCAGGATAAATTATGTCTTGAGAGATAGGTCCCGCGATTTCGGAACCGTGAGGTGAGGATCCTGCGAACGCTGATCAATGATTAAGTACGGTTAACTCCTCTACAGTTTGTTTTCCAGATTCTTGTAGGATGGTGACATCGAAAAAGAAGTCAAAAAGCAGTCGAAGGAGACTCACAATGCAAGAAACATACGACGCTGGAAAACGTAGCTTACTATCCTTAATTTGTCATGCTTGCACTTTATTTGGTGTTACAGCACTGCCGATCGTTGGGCCGATCATTATTTTAATGATTTCTGACGATCCTATTGTAAAAGCTAATGCAAAAGAATCCATCAACTTTCATCTAAACATTTGGTTTTGGGCGGCAGTGATCGGCGGAATTTATGGATTCCTATCATTTATTACTTTTGGTTTAATGGGTCTATTGCTTTTTCCATTGGTTGCCTTTGGATTCCTCTGGCATTTCGGCTGGTCGATTACGGCAATTTTGAAAACGATCGCAAACCCCAACGAACCCTTCCGCTATCCATTCATTTTGCGCATTCTCTAAAGACCTCGCCCTCGCCACAACCCTCTCCCAAAATTGGGAGAGGGAGCAGGAACTATTGATTTAAACTGATTGATTTTTATGCCACTTCTCCTCACGACCAAACTCGATCGTCACCAAACTACAACCCCAACCGATCGGCTGCTATTGACAGCAGAAGACCGCGCCCGATCGCGTCATCCCTTTGTCACAGAAAGCGGACGAGAGGTGTATGTCCAGCTCAAACGTGGAACTCAGTTGCAGGGAGGCGATCGGCTTCAGGCAGAGGATGAATCCTTAGTTGTTGAAATTGTGGCAAAGCCGGAACAAGTGATGGCAGTGACAACAACCCATAGACTGGATCTACTAGAAGCGGCTTATCATTTAGGCAATCGCCATGTGCCGCTAGAAATTAGTGAAACCCATCTGTATCTATTACCAGACCCAGTATTGCGCGATATGCTTCGTCAGAGAGGTTTAGCGGTAGTGGAAATGCAAAGAAGTTTTCAACCGCAAGCGGGAGCCTACGAAAGCTCGTCACAGCATTCGCATGGTGCAGGACATCATCATCATCACCACTCATGAACCACCACTCATGAACCACCATAGCCTTCTTGCACTGCTTCAACTCACCAGTCCCGCCCTCCCGATCGGCGCTTATAGCTATTCCGAAGGTTTAGAAACTTTAGTGGAGCAGGGGTTAATTCGATCGGCCACCGAATTGCAAACCTGGCTAACAGAGTCCTTAGCGACAGGTTCGATTAGTTTGGACCTAGCAGTATTGCTGCGGGCACATCGGGCTTGGAACCAAGGCAACCCTGAGAGTCTCATCTATTGGAATCATTGGCTATCGGCCACCCGAGAGACCGCCGAATTACAACGCCAAAGTTGGCAAATGGGCCGATCGCTTTTGAAACTATTGCAAAATCTTTATCCCCTTCAAAATTGGGCCGCTTGGGACATGAATTTAAATTGGAATATTGCGATTGTATTTGCCCTAGCCGCAGGAATGGCCAATATTGATGAACACACTGCCGCTTTGGGTTATGCCTATAGCTGGGCCAGCAATGGCGTCAGTGCAGGTGTAAAGCTGATTCCACTGGGCCAAACCGCCGGACAGCAACTGATGTTAGCGTTAACAGAACCCATTGCCCAGGCAGCCGATCGGGCCGTAGCCGTGGGGGACGATCGGCTCTTTAGTTGCAATTGGGGGTTGACGTTAGCGAGCATGGCCCACGAAACTCAATACAGTCGGTTATTCCAGAGTTAGGATCAAACATCATGACGACATCGCCTTTTCGGATTGGGGTTGCTGGACCCGTGGGTTCTGGTAAGACGGCTTTGGTGGAAGTGCTATGCAAACGCCTGCGCGATCGATATCAGTTAGCGGTCGTCACCAACGATATTTATACCCAAGAAGATGCCGAGTTTCTCGTGCGATCGGGTGCCCTAGCTCAAGATCGAATCTTGGGCGTAGAGACTGGCGGGTGCCCCCATACGGCAATTCGGGAAGATGCTTCGATGAACATTGCAGCGATCGAAAAACTCGAACAAACCTTCGCAAATTTAGATTTGATTTTTGTTGAAAGTGGTGGGGATAATTTGGCAGCAACCTTCAGTCCAGAGCTAGTCGATGCAACCATCTATGTCATTGATGTGGCGGGTGGCGATAAGATTCCTCGCAAGGGCGGACCCGGCATTACCAAGTCGGATTTATTGGTGATTAACAAAACAGATTTGGCTCCTTTTGTTGGCGCGAGTTTAGACGTCATGGACCGAGATTCTCGAAAGATGCGCGGCACGAAACCGTTTGTTTTTACTAATCTTAAAACCACTGAAGGTATTGAAGATGTATTGATGTTTATCGATCGGCAAACCAATCTCCACCCATCATAAATGAGAGTCATAAAATGTGGTTTGCTTACAATAATCAGTATTAACCACGAAAAAAGGCTATTGGGAAGATGACGGTTATGAATGGTTCGCAGGGTTATAGAATGATGTTTGGCTTAAGTTGAGATTGTCAGCATCATGAAGATTGGGGTAATCGGTGGTGGAGCGGCGGGGTTCTTTGGGGCGATCGCCGCAGCGGAGGCAAATCCTGAATCTAGGGTGACACTTTTTGAGGCGGGTCGGGAGCCTTTAGCGAAGGTAAGAATTTCGGGCGGGGGGCGCTGTAATGTGACCCACAGTTGTTTTGAGGCGGCTGCATTAGTGCAATACTATCCGCGCGGTGGGAAGGCGTTGCGGGGTGTTTTTAGTCGGTTTCAACCAAAGGATACGATCGCTTGGTTTACCGATCGGGGCGTGAAACTGAAAACTGAAAGCGATGGTCGAATGTTTCCCATTAGTGATGATTCGGAGACGATTGTAGATTGCTTAATGGATTCTGTAGATTGTGCTGGCGTTAACGTTAAGAATAATGCTGGAGTGAAATCTATTAGTCGAGAAGAGACTGGGTTTTCGATCGAAATGCGCAATGGGGAAGTGATGTGTTTCGATCGGATTCTGCTTGCGACTGGCAGCAGTGCGCAGGGCTATCAAATGGCTAAAGCGTTGGGTCACAGGGTTATTGCGCCTGTGCCATCGTTGTTTACGTTTAATGTGAGCGATCGGCGACTGGATGGTTTGGCTGGATTATCCGTTCCTGAGGCAAAGTTGAAATTACAAAATTCAAAGCTAGAACAATCGGGTCCTCTTTTAGTCACGCATTGGGGGCTGAGCGGACCTGCTGTATTGAAGCTTTCGGCTTGGGGTGCGAGGGCGCTGCATGAGAGTCATTATAGTGCGACGTTGACGGTGAATTGGTTGCCTAATGCTAAGCCGGATGTCCTGCGGGATCAGTTGGTGAAGGTGAAGACGCAGCTTGCGAAGAAGTCCATCGGATCTAATTGTCCGGTGATTTTGCCGCGTCGTCTTTGGGAAAGCTTAATTGTGGCGGCGGGGATTCCGACAGAGTTGCGCTGGTCAGATGTGACGAAGGTGATGCTCAATGCATTGCTAAAGGAATTGCTAAATGGAGAGTATGCGATTACTGGGAAAGGCGTATTCAAAGAAGAATTTGTGACCTGTGGCGGCGTGGATTTGAAAGAGGTGGATTTTAAAACGATGGAGAGTCGGATTTGTCCCGGATTGTATTTTGCAGGTGAAGTTTTAGATATTGATGGGGTGACGGGGGGCTTTAATTTTCAGAGTGCTTGGAGTACGGGATGGATTGCGGGCGGGGCGATCGGAAAGCCTTGCGAAAGCCCCTGAACGATTTGTTAACGCCATACCTTGACGACTTTTCCTTGAAGTGTTTGGTCAAAGAGATGAGTGTTGTGCCTATTATTTCCTACTAAGGTCTCTGCATTGACCGACCAAGATTGATTTGAGTTAAATAAAACTAGGGATTGATGAGATCCGATTTGTAAGGGACTGGAGGTTTGGGAGAGGCATTGTGCGGGGTTTTGGCTGAGGCTTCGCCATAGGTCGATCGCATGTAGTTCTCCGGTTTCGACGAGTCCGGACCATAATGCTGATAAGGCGAGGGGATAGCCGATCGCGCCCATGGGGGCTTCGGAAAAGGGGACGGTTTTTTCTTCGTAGGTGTAGGCGGTGTGGTCTATGGCGATCGCGTCGATGATGCCTGATTTGATTCCTTGAACTAGGGCGGTGCGATCGATTGAATTGCCCAAGGGTGCGGCGAGTCGGAGCCGAGGATCATAATTCTTAAGCGCATCGGTTTCTAGTAATAAGTGATGCCAGGTGACACTTGCCGTAATCGGCAAGCCTGCTGCTTTAGCTTCAGCAATCATCTCGACCGATCGGGCTGTTGAGATTCGCATGATGTGGACGGGGGTGGGAATTTCCCGCAGCAATTCTAATACCATTGCTAGTGGGACCGTCTCTGCACTTTCTGGAATTCCCGGCAAGCCATATTTCAAAGCATTAACGCCCTCTCGAATGCTGCCTTTTCCGGTGAGTTCGGGGTCGCAAGGCCAGAGCATGAGCGGTTTTCCGAGGGTTTGTAAGTACTCTAGAGTGCGACGGAGCATTAGGGCTTGATTGATGGGTTTACCGTCGGAAAAGCCGATGACTTGCTGCGTGAGTTCGGCAAATTCGCATAGCTGTTTTCCTGCGGTTTCTAAAGTTAATGCACCCCAAAAATTAACCTGTGGAATTTGATGCTTTAGGTATTGAATCTTTTCGCGCATCCAATTGATTTGCCCTGGGTTGTCTAAGGCAGGCAGGGTATTGGGTAATAAATTAACCTGAGTAAATCCTCCTTCGATCGCGCTTTTCAATAAGCTTTCCAGCGTTTCGCGTTCCTCATGGCCAGGTTCTGCCGATCGGCTATACAGATCCACTAATCCCGGACCCAAAACCGCCCCCTCAATTTCCAAAATCTCTGCACCGTCAGGTTTTAGAAGCGTTGGGGCAATGGCTTGGAGTGTACCTCGATCAAGAATGACATCACAAATCCGATCGGAGTCTGCAACGGGATCAAGAACGCGAACCTGTGAAAGAAATTCCAGTGACATAAATAATCTAGAGTAAATGACCGATTTGGAACAGGAAACAATTTGATAATGAATTTTTCGTGATATTCAAAAGCCCGATCCCCCTAACCCTCGGGCTTCAAACAATCACCCAAGCCTCACAATGCACCCGCAGCAGTCTTGTCTAATACTCCACCTAAATGAATGGTGATATTAGCGGCGCGGAGAACAGGGTTGTTATCGTTGGCGTAATCAATCACGCTCACTGCGCCGTTACCTTGTTTGAAGTTCCAAAATGAGGCTGGGCCTGCACCTGTGACATGGCAAAGAATGGCTTTGTTGATGGCATCGTGGGCGACAACTAAGGTGGTGGTGCCGGGTTGAGCTTGGTTGGCGATATCGTTCCATGCGCCGATCGCTCGTTTGAAGACATCTTCTAAATTTTCGCCTTCGGGCATTTGGACGGTTTCGGGTTGGGCTTGCCATGCGTCGAGCAATGGGCCGTCGGTGGCGCGGATTTCAGATTCGAGTTTGCCTTCCCAGGTGCCATGGCTAATTTCCCATAGGTCTTCGCGGCCTTGGAGTGTGACATTGGGATGATGTTTTAAAATGAGTTCGGCGGTTTCTTTTGGGCGCGACATGGAACTGGTCACAGCGGCGTCGATTTGAATAGATTTTAAAAATTCGGCTGCTTGATTCGCTTGACGTTGGCCGTTTTCATTGAGGGGAATGTCAATTTGTCCCTGGAAGCGACCATCCCGATTCCAATTGGTTTCGCCGTGACGCACGAGGAGAAGGCGTTTGACTCGATCGTGTCTGGGTTTGGGTAAAGGGGTGCCGAGGTGAGCGGTGAGGTTAAGCGATTCTATTTGGACGGGATCGCCGAGCTGATTGGCGAAATTTAGAACGCTAATGCAGCAGTTTGATTGCTCGATGCGTTGGTGTTGGACGGCGGTGAGTCCGATCGCGGTATTGATTAGGGCGCGATTAATGGCGCTATGGGCCACAAGTAGAATGGTTTGATTGGGGTGCTTTGGAATGATGTCTGTCCAAAACCGAGCGGCTTGCTTGTATAGTTCCAGAAACGGATAACTGTCAACGGGTGTTCCATCTAGCGCATTGCCGACAAGCCTCAACTCATGGGGTGCAGATTTCCATTGGGCCATTTCGGTAGGATGCTGCTTTTCAATGTCGTCAAATAGCATCTCTTCCCAGAGTTTAATGTCTACTTCTTTCAAATCCTCACAATAAACTGTGGCGGGCGGAGACTTGAAGGCTTCGATCGCTAATGCTGCCGTTCGTTTAGCTCGTTGAAGCGGGCTTGAATAAATAGCGTCAAAAGAAATGCTCTTCAATGCCTGTCCTACTTGACTCGCCATCTTCTCTCCTTTAGGCGTCAAGACAGACTTATCACAGTGGCCCTGAACACGCCCCTCGACGTTGTAGGTACTCTCTCCATGCCGCACGATGATGACGCGGGTTGCCATGCCAGTCTCCTAAATTCATTGGGTACCTAAGTCGCCCACAATAATACCGCAATTACCAGTACCGCAATTACCGCATCCCAGATGATCGCCTCCCAGCCTCTAAAGGGCAGTGAACGGATGACTTGACAAGTCGAAGTCATTTCGACTACGCTTTAGTTCAAGAAAACGTTTAGTTGTTTCACAGGAAATTTTTTGTATGGTATTTCAAAATCGTGAAGGTCAGAAAGTCCCCAGTGTTACCTTTCGCACGCGGGCGAATGGCGACTGGGTAGACATTAAAAGTGACGAGTTGTTTGCAGGACGCACGGTAGCGGTGTTTTCATTGCCGGGGGCTTTTACGCCGACTTGCTCTTCGACCCATGTACCGGGTTATAACCAACTTGCAGGCGTATTGAAAGAAAACGGTGTCGATGAGATTGTTTGTTTGTCTGTGAATGATGGCTTTGTGATGGAGGAATGGTCTAAAGATCAGAAAGCTGAGAATGTTCGTTTTATTCCGGATGGGAATGGCGAATTTACAGCAGGCATGGGTTTGTTGGTGGATAAGAATGATTTAGGTTTTGGGAGCCGATCGTGGCGATATTCGATGATTGTCAAGGATGGCGTTATTGAGAAGATGTTTATTGAACCGGAGGAACCGGGTGATCCGTTTAAGGTGTCTGATGCGGAGACGATGTTGAACTATATCAATCCTAGTGCGCCGAAATCTAAGAGTGTTTTCTTGTTTACCAAGAAGGGTTGTCCGTTCTGTGCGAAGGCGAAGACGATGTTGCGCGATCGGGGCATGACTTTTGAGGAGGTGTATGTGGGTGAGGCGGTGAGCTTGTTGGCTCTACAGGCTGCGACGGGTGCGGTGACGGTTCCGCAGGTGTTTGTGGATGGTCAGTTGATTGGAGGATCGGAAGAATTGGAGGCTTACTTCGCTTAGGACTCGCTTAGGACAGACAGACCACTCCGGAATGCATTTCGGAGTGGTCTGTTTTTAGTGGGGCAGGCAAAGTTGATTGTTGTGGGTATGTGCTAGGCTGAAGTGCCATGTGAGATGTCAATCATGAGTCATCCTGCTATTCTCGATCGCGAGCAAGTCTACACATTTAGTAAATACTTTGAGTTGAATGCTGATCCAGAGGAGATTTTTGCAGAATTGGGGGTTCGGCTGGAAAGTCAAAGTCTACAGTTACCCAAAACTTCTCAGTTACCTGATTTTCTGACAATGCTAGACGCTAGGATTCGGCGGGGTTTGCAATTGATTGACCTAACGACCGAGGTGGCACGGCGGGAGATTTTGATTTCGCCGATTCTGTTGCTGGTGGCGTTTTTGGTGCGCTCCAAATTGGGCTCACCGGTTCTTTTCGCTCAGGAACGTCCGGGTTTGAATGGCGTTGCGTTTAAGATGTTCAAGTTTCGCAGCATGACGGATGCTCGAGATTCGCAGGGGAACCTCTTACCAGATCGTGAGCGCCTCACTTCATTTGGGCAGTTTTTACGCTCCTCGAGCCTTGATGAACTGCCCGGTCTGTGGAACGTTGTGCGCGGCGAGATGAGCCTGGTGGGACCGCGACCGCTATTAATGAAGTACCTCGAGCGGTACACGCCCGAGCAGGCCAGACGCCATGAGGCCAGACCCGGCATCACCGGTTGGGCGCAAGTCAATGGTCGCAATGCGATC